>JAFMBQ010000462.1 GCA_017858365.1 Algoriphagus sp.
TGTTCCAGGTGTTTTTATTTTTTGTGCCTCATCTAAAACAATAATAGAAAAATCAACCAAAGCCAAGCTAAATTGATAAACTCTTACAGTTTCATAATTCGTAAGTACTATTTGTTTGCGTTGTAACCTTTTTGCGTCGTTATAGTTTTGTAAAGGATTATTTTCTTTTGTTAGCGAAATAGAACCATATAATTTTAGGATTGGAATGTTTTGGGGATTGAAAAATTTGCTGTATTCAAGTTCCCAATTTTCAAGCAAGCTTACAGGAGCAACAATTAAATAAGGCTTTTCATCATTGTGATTTTGATAATGCCATTCGATGAAATATAATATTTGTAAAGTTTTTCCTAGCCCCATATCATCCGCTAGTAATCCACCGGAAAAATTCTTTGCAAAAAGCGTTTGTAACCAGGAAATTCCCTCTTTTTGATGTTCTTTTAGATTTATTTCACTATTTAAATTTGTGATTTCATAAAAGTTATGTTTTAAATATTCTGGGATTTCATTACTCTTAACAAATTCAGTCAATTCAGCATTTTCCTTAATAATTAGAACTTCATTATTCGATTGCTTTTCTGGTTTTACAGGCTCTTTTGGATTTTCAAACTGTTTTTTAGCAATTTCAATAAAATTTTCAGCATCAGTTATGGGTATTTCTATATTTTCCCATTGGATGTGGTCTCTATTTCCTTCAATAGCTTTATCTTTTTGTTCGATAAAATCAGATAATTTTTCTAAGGTCTTGAAGTAAATTCTTTTCTCTCCATTTACCTTGTTCTTTACCACAATTCCGGGAATCCAATGTGATTTATAAGGACTTGAAAAAGGAAAAAATTTAGGGCTATATACACCAATTTCTATAACCCTGTCACTGAAAAAAACGGTATAATCTATTTCTTCTTCATTGAAAAATAATTCCGGATGTTCAATAATTTCCTGAATGGTATTTTCATCTGAGATATTTCTTAATTGTTTTACTTTTTGAAGTTCTTTTTTCTGATTTTCGGAAATTAGGATCCTTGTTGTTTGATTATTTCCATCAGATATCGGGTAAATATCACGAATGACAGGTAATCTGTCAAATGTTTTAGTGAAATTATCATCATTTTCTGAATCAACCTTGGGAATTATTCCAAGGGAGCCATTGACATAATCAATATCCAACCTTACTTTCCCGGGTATATGTAATTCTTGATTATCTAGGAAATATTCTAATGAAAGACCACTTTTTTTTGAAAGGGATTTGATTTCAGCTAGCTTTTTTAGATTGATTATACTTCCTTTTTCTGTTTCAGGAAGGGAATTGAATACATCAATCATTTCACAAACCAAGTACTGGTTTTCAGATAATAAGTATTCTTTTTCAAATAAAGTAATTATTGCGCCGTTTCTTTCAGCTGTTAACCTATTTCCATTTGGACAAAAGTCATAAAATCCTTTTTTGAACTTAAAATTCTGATGAGTTAAAATACCGTCTGATTCTATAAAAATTTCATAAGGGTAAATTTCTGGTAATCCCAGGATTTTTTTATCTATTTCACTAAGTTTTAAAATATCTATATGCTCTATTTCACAAATTGATTCAATAATTTCTGCATTTCCATTATCAATTAACTCATATAAAATGGCTAATTGACTTAAAAATTCAGATTGTAGCGATTCCCAATCCGAATATGATACTTTAATTCCCGATTCATTTAAAAACCAAAAGGAATATGTAGATGATGAATAGCTATTATTAAACATTTATCTTAGCAACAAATCTAAACCAATATTTAAAAGCCTCTTCCCATAATAAATCTCCATCTTTATGCGACATACGCCCTTCCTCATTTACTTCATTAATTGTATTTCCTGTACGATAAGCTAAATAGGGTAAATTTCCATTTCTTAGTTCGTCCACACTATCCATTCTGCTTGAAAGATTAGGTTTATACATACTATTACTTTTGTAAGCGTAAAATGCATAACCGGCATCGCTGAACTCAATGAGGATGTAGTTACCTACATACAATACAAAGGCAGATATATTTTTCTTGCTTTCAACTACAATGAATCTATTATTTAAAAAATTATTGATTTTACTTTCATGCTTTAACATTAATTTTAAGGTTGCTGAACCATATACTTTAAATGTAATCCTATTTTTTGATGCAATATTGAGCCAGAACTTTTTTCTCCTCTCATCATTAATACAAATTCTGAAAAAAATGTCAATAAACTGTTTTGCAATCCATTCCTCAAATATATTCCTGGCCTCCAGCAAATTAAATCTTTCTGTTTCCGTGGCATTTTCAAAAGGACTCCAATTACTAGGAATAGCAGGATCACCAATAAACTTAATAGCCAGATTTTTTATATTATCTTGATAATTCTGATATTGAGGATTATTTGCTAAAATAATCAGTTTACTAATTAACCTTTTGTTAGTTTTTGAATAATTATGCTCGATAAGAAAATCAGTTAGATTATTTATTTCATCGAATGCTTTTTCTTTTTGTTTTTCATAGTAGGTGACTATAACCATTGAAAAATATGGATAGGAAATCCATGATTCAGGTACACCTAAAATTTTTGAGGCATCAAGAATTGTCTTATTCGACTTAGAAAGGAAGTCCCCGAGTAGTAAATTACCATTTTGGATATTAAAAAATTTACTGTTATTTTTTATGGACAAAATGGTTTTTCTATTTCCTGAATAAGCCTCCAATTTTTGAAGGATAAATTTTTCTAACACAATTAAGGATCTTTTGTCCTTGGTTTCCCAATTCTTCAAATAACAATCAAAAATTCCTATAAAAAATGAATCTCGCCAGTAGCGGTTCAGAAGTAAGAGTAGATATTCAAGTTCATGTTCGTTACTGAAAATAGTTCTGAAGTCACTTTCATTATGATTTATTGAATAGGTAAGGGTTCTAAGTTCTCTCCTGTCAAAACTTATATTTGAATCAATTATCGATTTTTTGAATTTCAAAAAAGCTTGAGAAATTGCATTTCCTTTTGGAAAAGAAAAAGAACTTTCCCCAATATCTTCTGTAATTTTTTGAAGTCTTTTAACCCTGTTTTCCTGCTGTTTTATTAAGATGACTGGAATAATGGCTTCAGCGGTTTGTTTAAAAGCTACAGGAGAAAAATAAAATTTTAGAGTATCCTCGACAATTGACATTTAACTATTTTTTTGCGTTTAGTTTACTAAGTTGTTCTGTCAATTCCTCTAAAATATCCTCCTGCTTAGTTGCAGCATTTGCTAATGATTCAGCTGTTTTGGTCAATGCTTCAGAATATTTGTTCAAATAGATTTCAAGACTTCCACCGACAGTATCCTGATAGCCTTTAAGTCCGGTAGCTATTTTCATAAAAATTTCTTGTAACCCGGTTTCTATTATTCCAAATTTTTGAGCATAATCAGCTGAAACGTCTTTTGCCTTCGTTAGTGCATTTTGTATTTCAGTTATTGTATGTTCATTTTTTTGAAGAAACTCATTAGAGTACCGTGCAAAGTTATTTTGAGAATCTCCGAGTTTACTTGAGGAAGAACTCATCTCCTGTGAAACAGTCTTAAAAGCTGAAATCACAAATTCCATTTCATTTTGTGCTGATTTAAACTTTTGAATAGTTTGAGAAACCCCATTTGTTGATTCATTCATTTTTTCAATACTTGTATTGAATGAATTCAATAATTGTTCAGATACCTGTAAGTTTTTTGACTGTTCAATTAATAACGTTTGTTGACCCGATTGTAAATCACCCACTTTATTTCTCAATGTT
>JAFMBQ010000463.1 GCA_017858365.1 Algoriphagus sp.
GTTTATGTGAAATTCATCACGGGACTTCCTATCAAGGATGCTACAGCTGGTTTCAAGTGTTATCACAAAAGTGTATTGCAAGGAATCAAATTGCGTGAAATTAAATTTATCGGATATGCTTTCCAGATCGAAATGAAATTTACCGCTTGGAAGCTCGGATTTAAATTAATTGAAGTGCCTATAATTTTCACAGATCGAACCAAAGGAACCTCAAAAATGAGTAGTGGTATCTTCAAAGAAGCAATGGTTGGCGTGATTTGGATGAAAGTCAAAAGTATTTTCAGCCCTTATAAGCTTAATCAAATTTGATTGATTTGATAGGATCCACTTTAGCGATCACCATTACAGGAATCCAAAGTATCGCCGCAGTTAAAACGATTATCCCAATATTAAGAAAGATCAAAATGGGCCAGTTCCAATCAATTGGTACATAGCTCATGTAATAGCTTTCCGCTTCGAGCGGAATAAATCTGAATTGATCCTGCAGAAAGGCGAGTCCTAGTCCCACAGCATTCCCTATCATAAGTCCACGGCTGAGAATATTAATCCCATTCCAGAAAAAAACTTTTCTGATTTGAGCATTCGAAGCTCCCAAAGCCTTAAGCAGACCGATCATTTGGGTACGCTCCATGATTAGGATAAATAAGATTGCAGCCACATTAAAAATTGCGACAAACCCGATCAAGCCAATAAATACATAGACATTGGTATCAAGTAGCTTTAACCAATCAAAAATTTCCAAATATTTTTCTTGACTATCGATCAATTTGAGATCGTAATCGATGGCTGATTCGATCTCAGAATAATCAGATTGGAGGTGATCAATATCCTCAAGAAAAATCTCCATACCTCCTACTTGGTCGCTAGACCAACCATTTAGATTTCTGATGGTTTGAAGCTCTCCAAGAATTATTTTCTCGTCAAAATTCTCCAAATAAGTTCTAAAAATCCCCACGATTTCCACTCGCCTAAATCGAGGTGGCTCCTGGACAAAATAAAGGGTGATTTTATCACCAACTTTTAACTTCAATTTGTTGGCAATAAAAGAGCTAAGCATGACCTCATTGGAAGTTCCCTCCTCAGGGATCTTCAATAATCGCCCTTCAATCAGATAGGATTTGAATCGTAGACTGTCAAAATCCTGCCCCACACCTTTCATCAAGATGCCTTCTACTTCATCTTCCCCTTTAATCAAAGCTGCTTTGTGCGCAAAAGATTGGACTCCGATGATCCGGTCTAACCGCTTATAATTTTGAGCAAAATCTGATTTTAAGGAAAAAGGAGATTCCTCAAAATCATTACTCATGGTAAAGCGTTGGACTTGAAAATGTCCTGTAAAACCGTAAACTGTGTCGGAAATCGTCTTTTGAAAGCCACCTAAAACCATGAAGGCGATCAGCGAAACCGCAAGCCCCAAAGCAAGACTTCCAACCGCGATTTTATAAATAGTGACTGAAAACCCACCTGAGCCTTTGAAGCTGATTCTTTTGGCGATGAAATAGGAAAGGTTCAATTGACTGCGTTAATTTGTTGAAATACTCCGCAAAATAGCATGAAGCAAATGAAACTCACATCCTTTATTTACATTTTCAGCCTTTCGCTCCTGCTTATTTTCAAAGGTGCCGAGTTAAAAGCACAGGATAAAAAAATTCTGCCGGCGGCTGACCAGCCAGAACTCTACCTTTCCAAACTTTCCGGAAAGTCTGTGGGAATCGTCGCCAATCAGACAAGCATTCTTACCCAAAGCAATCAGAAGCATGTGGTCGATTTTTTATTGGAAAAAGGAATTGCTGTCAAGAAAGTATTTGTGCCAGAGCATGGATTCCGGGGCGTCGCAGATGCTGGTGAAAAAGTGGATAATACGATTGATTCCAAAACTGGACTTCCAATAATTTCACTCTATGGATCTAACAAAAAGCCAACCGCCGCTCAAATCAAAGATTTAGATTTGATCATTTTTGATCTTCAGGATGTGGGAGTGAGATTCTTTACATATATCTCAACGATGCATTATGTGATGGAAGCTGCTGCAGAAAATGGTATTCCCGTGATGATTTTTGATCGGCCAAATCCAAATGGAGATTACATCGCCGGTCCAGTATTGAAGACAGGATTTGAAAGTTTTGTAGGTATGCATCCCATTCCTGTGGTGCACGGCTTGACCGTGGGAGAATTAGCAAAGATGATCAATGGTGAAAAATGGCTCAAAGAAGGACTTCAAGCTACTATTGAAGTTATCCCCGTTGGAAACTGGACGCATGATATGCGCTACAATCTTCTGGTAAAGCCTTCTCCAAATCTTCCGAATGAGCTTTCCATCCGACTTTATCCAAGCACCTGCTTTTTTGAAGGCACGATAGTATCACTCGGTCGAGGCACGCTTTTCCCATTTCAGACTTATGGTTATCCGGATCCTGCTTTCGGAAAGTTTTCTTTTACGCCAATTTCAATAGATGGAATGTCCAAAACCCCACCACTTCAAGATCAAGTTTGCTATGGAGTTGACTTGAGAAATGAGCCACTCAATCAACAATTCACTTTAAAATATCTTTTGGATGCTTTTCAAAAATCAGGAAAGGGAAAGGCTTTTTTTACAAATTACTTCAATACCCTTGCTGGAACTGATCAATTGAAAAAGATGATTATGGAAGGTAAAACTGCCTCAGAAATTGAGACTTCTTGGCAAACTGACCTTGACTCTTATAAAAAGTTGAGAGAGAAATATTTGATCTATAAATAATTTTCATACAACTGGTTAAGATGTTCTAATGAAATCAATTGTTTAAACAAAATTGCCATTCAATAACTTACCAAAGATGTCCAAATCACTTCGAATTATATATATGGGAACGCCAGAATTCGCTGTTCCTGCCCTTGAATTATTAATTCAAAATAACTGGAATGTGGTCGGTGTGATCACCGCACCAGATAAGCCAAAAGGTCGTGGGCAAAAGTTGATTCCTTCCCCAGTCAAAGAAGCTGCACTAAAACATGGCTTACATATCCTGCAACCCACGAACTTAAAGTCACCAGAATTCCAAGATGAATTGCGGGCATTAAAAGCAGATTTACAAATTGTAGTTGCTTTCCGGATGCTTCCTGAAGCAGTTTGGGACATGCCTCCTATTGGCACATTTAATCTCCATGCTTCATTGCTTCCCAATTACCGTGGTGCAGCTCCGATCAACTGGGCGATTATTAATGGCGAAAAGGAAACTGGAGTAACTACATTTTTCCTCAAGCATGAAATCGATACTGGAAGTATTATTTACCAGGAAAAAGTAGCCATACTTCCTGAAGATGATTTGGGTTCACTTTATGAAAAACTGATGGAACTGGGAGCAAAATTGGTTTTGAAAACTGTGGAAGCGATTGCAGCAGATGAGGTAGTTGCACTCCCACAAGATGAATCAAAAGCGATGCATCATGCACCAAAAATCTTCAAGGAAACAGGAGAAATTAATTGGGAGAATTCAGCTGATTCCATTCATAAATTGATTCGTGGCCTATCACCTTATCCTGCTGCTTGGACTACTTTGGATGACAAAAACTGTAAGATCTTTAAAACTGCGGCATCTGAAGAAAACTTATCAAAAACAGAGTTGGGAAATTACAGCTCAGATGGGAAAACATTTTTGAAATTTCAAACTGGAGATGGAAGCTTAGAGATTCTTGAACTTCAACTTGAGGGTAAAAAACGGATGAAGATTGGTGACTTTTTGAGAGGTTACAAACTTGAAAAAGGCTTGAAAT
>JAFMBQ010000464.1 GCA_017858365.1 Algoriphagus sp.
GTCTTAAATTTCGATTTACACTTCCTACAGATTTCAAGTTTTTAGAAGAAGACACACTTCTTTGGAAGAAAGGTGAAATAGGAGTTTGGATTGGAAACTCCCTCGATTCTGTAGCTCAGATCAATCGATTCCAAACGATGTTAGATTCTACTAGTGCAGCTAGAGCTTCGTTTGAATATTTAATCTATGATGAGCCGGCAGATTTTGAGGCAGCTTCAGATTTTGTCTCCGCTTTATTGAGGAGCAATGATATTTTTCCACTGGAGAAAAAAAGCAGCAATTCCCAAGAGTTAGTGCTGCTAGCACAAGATTCCCCTTTTGAGCCTGGATTTGATGCTGGATTTGGCTATTTCTCAGATTTCAAAATATTCATGATTACCACGATCATCTTAATTTTCATTCTGACAGCCGGAGGTTTGATTTTTTCTATGATAATTTTCAAATCAAAGCGGAATAAAAGAGAATTGCTCAGAAAAGAGTTTGCCAAATCAATCACAGCTCCTTTAGCTCAAATCTTATTCGAAAAGACCTTAGATGAAGTTAAATCGATGTCGGATATAGAACTTGAAGGCTATTTTTCTAGTCAACTTCGGGGTAAAGAACTTTATAATGAGGTATTAATTGAAAACATCATTTCATTAAACAAAAAAATGAAGGGTGAATTCAAAGACAAATTAAAAGCTTTGTATAGGAGATTAGGGCTAGATAAAATCTCAGAATCTAAAGTCAAAAGAAAAAAATGGGATTTCATCGTAAGTGGACTTGTTCAAATCAATGAAATGGATTTAGAGGAATATTTGCCTCTGGTCAGGAAACAACTATATTCTCCTAACTTTCATGTTAGAAGCAATGCAACCGCTACTTTTCTGAATCTTTCAAGAGAAGTAGATCTGACATTTCTTAAAAATCTAAGATATCCGCTATCGAATTGGCAACAGATGAATTATCTGAGAATCATCAAATACCTCTACCCAACTCGAAATCTTTTGATGGCAGGACTATTAGATTCTAAAAATCTGACAGTAAGGCTCTTTGGATATAAGCTGGTCAGGATGGTTGGAAGAGTTGATTTGGTAGAAAATTTAGGAACTGTCGCTGATCAGGCTTCGGAGGATGAAAAAATTGAAATCCTAAAAACAATTGGGGCAATAGGAGTAATGGGTTATACTGGGCTAATCAATTCTTCTATGAAGTCTTCTTATTCCAAACTGGCGATTCAAGCAATAAAAGTAGCCGGAAGTCTAGGGGACAAAAGTTCAGAAGTAATTATCCTTGGCTTACTCGACGCAGGTCCAGATTTCAAAATGAAAATGGCACTTCTGGAAGGGTTAAAAAACATTGACAATAAATCATTTGAAGCCCTTGTTGCTACTAGCCAAGACCCTGAAACAAAAGAAATCTATAATCACCTTTCAGACCCATTATTGAGACATGTATAGCTTTTTGTTCTACTTAATTCTTGAAATTCTTGGGGTACTATTTTTGGTGCTGAGTTTTTCTGTCATTTTAATCTACCTGATTATAATGGTGCTGAGTTCGTTCGAAATGCGAGAACATCGAAAAAAAAACAGATTTGTCGACTATGACGATATTATTACCTCCCCGATCGCACCAGGTGTTTCGATTGTAGCACCTGCTTATAATGAGGGTAAATCAATCGTTCAAAATGCCAAGAGCTTACTTTCGCTCCACTATGGCAAGACTGAAGTGATCATTGTCAATGATGGTTCTATCGATGATACCTTAGGTAACCTCATTGAGGCTTTCAGTTTGGAAAAAACTCAATTTGCATTTCGCCCAGAAATCTCTAGCAAACCAGTTAAGGGAATCTATAAATCAAGAAATAGATCCTACGCCAAACTCACGGTGATCGATAAAGAAAATGGAGGAAAAGCAGATGCCTTGAATGCAGGAATTAATATAGCATCCCTAGAAATACTAGCCTGTATCGATGTGGACTGTATTCTTTCACAAGATGCTATATCGAAAATGGTAAGACCATTTATGGAGGAAACTAACAGAAAGGTAATAGCAGTAGGAGGAGTAATCGGAATCGCTAATAACTGTGATGTAACAGACGGAACCGTAACTACCTATCGCATTCCCAAAACATTACTTGGAAGATTTCAAGTGATTGAATACTTCCGGGCTTTTTTGATGGGGAGAATGGCTTGGACTCGGATCAATGGGCTAATGCTTATTTCCGGTGCCTTTGGTTTTTTCAGAAGAGAACTCGTAGTTGCTGTCGGAGGGTATTTTACTAAGACAGTCGGGGAAGATATGGAACTGGTGATACGAATGAGACGCTATATGGAAGAAAAAAAAATTCCTTATCGTGTGAGCTTTGTACCGGACCCGCTTTGCTGGACCGAAGTTCCTGAGGAAGAAGAGATTCTTTCCAAACAGCGTAATCGCTGGATAAGAGGATCCATTGAAACGCTTCAACTCCATCAGAAGATCCGTCTTAATCCAGCTTATGGAGTTATGGGATTAGTATCTTATCCATATTGGTCCATGTTTGAAAAAATGGCTCCAATTTTAGAGACTTTGGGATTACTATACACAGTGGTACTAATTGCTATTGGGGATTTCAGTGCATTTTATTTTATAGCTTTATTTTTTGTTATGTATCTGCTGACGATTCTGGTTTCTTCTTTTAGTATTCTTTATGAGCAAATAGCATTTAATAATTATAAGGATAAAAAGGACTTAAATAGTTTGATTTTAACCATTTTAGTAGAACCAATACTAGTTCATCCAAAGATCGTATGGTGGGGATTGATGGGCCATTGGGACTTTATTAAAGGCAAAGGCGGCTGGGGAACAATGATCCGTACTGGCTTTAAAAAATCTGAGGATAAAAAGAATCTTGAATCAACCCTTACTTCATGAGAATTCGGATACTCTTATTTATGATTGGTCTCGCCTACGGAATAAACTATTCTGCATTTGCCCAGGACTCATTTGATCCCGACGTCTTACTCGTAGAAGCACGAACTCTAATCCTAGATGGAAACTATATTGAAGGAAGAAAAATTGCTTTTAGGGCCTTAGCTAAGTACCCCAGCTATGCTGATATTTTGATTTTAGTTGGAAGAAGCTATGCATGGGAAGGAAAAAATGATTCTGCTTCAATTTATCTGGAACGAGCGATAGTGGCTTCTCCAAACTATGCGGATGGGTATTCTGCTTACTTGGATAATTTGACTTGGTCAGGCGCTTATGACGAGGGTTTTAAGATCATGGAGCGAGCAAAAACCAATTTTGGAACTGGAATACCTCCGGAATTAATTTACCGAGAATCCCGATTATACTACTCTCAAGAAGATTATGATAGGGCTTACGATATAGCTGATGAGCTTTTTAAAAAGGAGTTCAAGCAAGAAGGGTTTTTAGGATATCTCCAAAATCTACAACGATTGAGAAGAACGAATGCCGTAGGAGTGACCTATGACTATGACACGTATTATGGAGATATTAGTCCTTGGAACACTTTCTCTATGTATGGAAGAACTCGTACCAAGCTCACCGGTTCTCTGATCGCTAGAGTGACTCAAGCCTACCGGTTTGATGGCTCGGGTACGCTCTTCGAATTGGATGCTTACCCATCACTGGGCAAAAATGCCTACGCGTATGTGAATGTTGGAGGATCAGAAGCGAGCTTCTTTCCAAGCTTCCGTTTCGGTACTTCCATCTATTATAATTTACCAAAGGCTTGGGAAATTGATGCTGGCTTCAGATACTTAAAATTCT
>JAFMBQ010000465.1 GCA_017858365.1 Algoriphagus sp.
ATGTCTTTTCCCAAAGAAAAATATCTTATTTCCAACTGATACTTGGAGGTCTGTCGTGGTCTCTTGGACTACAATACTTGATTTTCCTAGAGTTTCTTCATTTCTAAAATAACGTTTCACGCCAAGATCTGGAGTTCGAATAGCTTTCGATTGTGTGTAAAGCTCTTCTCCATGAATACCTATAGTCTTCAAAATCAAGATATCGCCTTGAGACCAACCTGTAGGAAGATTGAGGGAAATTTCTCGAGTTTCTCCAGGCTTTCCGTCAGGTAATTCAATCGTTCCTTCGAAGAGCGTGTTCGGGGTCTTCCAAGCATCTAATGCTTCGATTTTCCACTCTAATTTACTTTGATTGAGGTTGGAGAAGAGGTACTTGTTAGTGACTCTGATTTTACCGTCAAACTTAGGATTAAGGGTAAATGATTCAATTTGAATTGGGGACCAGATATTTTTGATGGTATAAAAACTCCCCTCTTTTTCTCGATAGGGTCCTAGAATCCCATCAGGAGCATGATTGCCGTCCGAATCGTGTTTACCTCCTAATTCATTTCTGAGAATAGCCTCATCAGCAAAAACCCAAAGAAAACCTCCTGCTCCCAATGGGTTCGAGGTATAGCTTTCCCAGAAGTCTTCCAAACCAGCTCCTAGGCCACCATCATATAATCCATGAAGCCATTCTGTGGGCAAAAAGACATCCTGCCCATTACTTAATCGATTAATTCCGGCATCGTATCGGGGATAGTGAAAGGTGTCAAAACCATTTCGTTGGAGCCAAGGATAAAGAATTGGTCGCTTTTGGATATCGAATTGGTGAAAACCTGCCTCATTGGCAAAATCCCAGCCTCCTTCATTGCCATGATCCCAAATCACCACCGAAGGATGATTCGCGTCTTTCAATACAGTTTCCTTCACTAATTTTGGCCCAACTTCCGTGTCATACCCGTTTTGCCAACCTGTCACCTCATCTAAAACAAATAAGCCTAAGGAGTCTGTCAATTCTAAAAATCGCTCATCTGGCACATAATGAGACATTCTTACGGCATTCATATTCATATCCTTCATCAGCGCGATATCTTCTCGGTGATTGTCCTCGCTCAAAGCTCTGCCTGTCGTTGGATAGGAAGAATGTCGGTTCACTCCTTTGAATATGACTTTGACACCATTGACATAGAAGCCATCACTTTTGCGAAGTTCGATAGTTCGAAATCCAACTCGTTCTTTTTTTTGATAGGCGAGTTTTCCATCTTGGATCAATGAATAGCGAAGGTCATAAAGATTTGGAGTCTCTGGATTCCAAGGTTTTATACCTGGAATTTGGTTTTTCATCCAAACTGAATCTGAGTCAATATCTTGAGAGTAAGTAGCTAATACCGTACTAGATCCTTGATCTAGTATCTCTACTTGAACTTTGGCATTTTTAGGAATTTGATTGAGTGTCAGTAAAGAAGTCAAGTTTCCATCTGCTTTTGGATCAGTTGCGATCCTAGTGAAATAAGTTTTTGGTAAAACTTCCAAAAAGACTGGGCGAAAAATGCCCCCGAAAATCCAGAAATCAGCTTCCCGCTCAGCTTTGTTAATGGACATATTAGCTGAATGCTTTTTAACTTGAACTTCAAGGAGGTTTGATTTTCCAAAGTTCAGGTATTGAGAAATGTCATAAGAAAAGCGATAAAAACCCCCCTGATGAATTGGTCCGACTAATTTTCCGTTTACTTTGACTTCTGTATCAGTCATTACGCCATCAAAAACCAATCGAATGACTTTGTCTGACCAATTGGATTTAGCATTGAAGCGATGCTTATAATACCCAATTTCTTTTCCAAGCACTCGATCAGCATCGCGATGATCATGACCATAGTTTAGCGTTCCAAATCCCTCCATTTCCCAATTGGAAGGAACTTTGATCTTTGACCAGACCTGACTGTTTTGTCCTTCAGAAACTTTAAAATCCCATTTGACAGCTGAGGAGATATCCTTTCCGCTTAAGTAAACGCGTTCATAAGCGACATCTTCTTGAGCCGAAGCAGCATAATACAGTGAAAATATTAAGATTAGACTTAGGCTTAATCGGTTAAGAATTGAATTCATAGCATTTTGGGTGATTTTTATTCAGTTCCAAAATAGGCCAAAGTCCTTGTGATAAAAACATTTATGTGATGAAAAGATGATTTGAGCTAAGCTAGATTAAGAATACTAATAATTCATTTGATCAGGTCGAATGGCATTTTTTAAAAAATACATATCTTAGACCCGAACTGAAATTTTTACAAATATGACTTCAATAGACCCTGCAATCCTTTCAAAAGCCGAATCTTGGCTTAATGGTAACGTGGATGAAAAAACTAAATCCGCGATTAGAAATTTGATTCAAAACAATCCGACCGAATTGATCGACTCTTTTTATCAAGATTTAGAATTTGGAACAGGCGGTCTTCGTGGCTTAATGGGAGTAGGTACTAATCGGATTAATGTGTATACCATCGGAATGGCAACACAGGGATTGGCAAATTATCTCCTGAAATGCTTTCCAAATGAAACCATCAAAGTGGCGATCACGCACGATTCCCGAATCAACAACACGCTTTTTGCAACCACTACAGCGGATGTTTTGACCGCCAATGGGATCACGGTTTTGTACTTTAAAGAAATGAGACCTACACCAATGTTGTCTTTCGCCGTTCGTCATTTTGGTTGTAAAAGTGGAGTGATGATCACTGCTTCGCACAACCCAAAAGAATATAACGGTTACAAAGCCTATTGGGAAGATGGTGCGCAAGTAGTAGCTCCTCATGATAAAAACATCATTACGGAAGTTCAAAAAATCACTTCTTTTGATAAGGTAAATTGGGAAAAGGATGACTCGCTTTTTCATTACATAGAAGAAGACTTTGACGCGATTTATTTGGATTTGGTGAAAGGCTTAAGTTTGTCTCCTGAAGCTATTCAGGCACAGAAAGATATGCCTATTGTCTTCTCCCCTATTCACGGTGCATCTGGAAAAATGGTCCCAGCGGGCTTGAAAGCATTTGGATTTACTAATATCAATGTTGTAAAGGAACAGGCTGAACCAGATGGTACTTTTCCAACGGTCATCTATCCAAACCCGGAAGAGGCAGAAGCACTGACACTTTCTATTAAGCTTGGAAAAGAAGTTAATGCTGAACTTGTCTTGGCTTGTGATCCCGATGGAGATCGCTATGCAGCTGCAGTACCAAACGGAAAAGGCGAATTCGAATTGCTTAATGGAAACCAAACCGGAACGCTTCTGACTTACTATCTCTTGAGCAGATGGAAGGAAGCTGGAAAGCTTGACGGTAACCAATTTATGGTAAACACAATTGTCACCACAGAATTGATCGATGAGATCGCCAAAGGTTTTGGGGTGACCTGTTTCTCAGTATTGACAGGATTTAAAAATATTGCAGCCATCATTCTTGAACTGGAAGGAAAGAAAAAATTCATTGCCGGTGGCGAGGAATC
This sequence comes from Algoriphagus sp., assembly GCA_017858365.1. Lineage (GTDB taxonomy): Bacteria > Bacteroidota > Bacteroidia > Cytophagales > Cyclobacteriaceae > Algoriphagus. The sequence continues at coordinate 3,481 of JAFMBQ010000465.1, forward strand.
CTATGGGTATTTGGTTGGTGATTTTGTCCGTGACAAAGATGGAGTTTCTGCCTGCGCCATGGTGGCAGAAGTGGTTGCTTATTACAAGACCAAAGGGAAGACCGTATTTGATATTCTAGCAGAGGTTTACCAGCAATTCGGTTTCTATAAAGAGTCCTTGATTTCAGTGACCAAAAAAGGGAAAGATGGTGCGGAACAGATTCAGGCATTGATGAATGACTTCCGTGTTAATCCTCCTTCAGAAATGAATGGAGTGGCCGTAGATCGAATT
>JAFMBQ010000466.1 GCA_017858365.1 Algoriphagus sp.
TGACGAAACTAGCGGGAGTGATAAAGCCTATATTTTCCGCATCAATCATCACGGCAGTATTCAGGCCTACTACCTTGCCATCTTCATTGATACTTGGACCGCCCGAGTTTCCCGGGTTGATGGCAGCATTCGTCACAAAACGTTCCGTGGTGAATTCCGATCCTGAGATGAAGTTAGTGATCTCACCGCCCGTAATATTTGGCTCTATCATTCCCATAGGATACCCGATTGCCTTAATCGCCTCCCCACGTGATGGACTGTTTCCTTCCCTAAGATCCAAATATTCAATAGGCTGGATAGCAAGTTTTTTAAAACGGAGGAGATCCTTATCTGTCAGTTTGATCAAAGCCACATCTGGTTCCAGTTGTTTTACCATTCCCACCACTTCTGCTTCAAAGCGCTCTTCGCTGGTAAGCATAGAACTGATTTCGACCTTGACAGCATTTCTAACAACATGGGCATTGGTCACCATGTATCCTTCTAGGTCTTTAAATTTTACAAAGAATCCTGAACCCGACCAAACACCTGGAATCTTGATAGAGGGATTCAATACAGATTGAATATCTTCTTCGATATACCCCTCAACCTGTATTTGTACGACCCCGCTCATCATCTGGCGTGCGATTTCGTTAAGTTTGTGTTTAGTTTTTGTCATAGTTTCATTAAATAAGCGAAATGCAGGATCAATGACAATTTTTTAGTGAATCAGATTTTTGAAAATCCCTTCCTAGACCTTTTGCTCAATTAAATCCCACAAATTGCCATACAAGTCTTTGAAGACCGAAACAATTCCAAAGCTCTCACGAGCAGGTTCCCGAATGAACTCAACCCCTTTAGAGCGGTAGTTTTCATAATCTCGATAAAAATCATCGGTGTATAGAAACAAGAATACCCGACCGCCAGCTTGGTGTCCGATCTGAGCGATTTGAGCTTCGTTTGCGGCTTTGGCTAAAAGCAAGTGGCAGGTAGATCCCGGTGGGGAAATCCTAACCCAGCGTTTGGTTTCTGAAAGCTGGGTATCTTCTAAAAGCTCAAAGCCGAGGGTTTGAGTATAATAAGTAATGGCTTCATCGTATTCTCTGACGAGGAGGGAGAGTTGTCCGAGCTGTTGGGTCATGAGATAAAAATAGGCCTTATTCCAAGAATTTGGAGAGCTTAGATTTTTTTTGCCGATCAAATGACTACCATCCAAAGTAAATTCTATGGATCCTCAGGAAAATTAGAAATACCATCTTCCTGCATGTACTAGAAAAACTAAATTAAACTTTGAATTTCAGTTTTTATTTTTTAGAATTAACTAACTTTTTTCTAGAGCACTAAAAATTTATGAAAGCCAGATACCTGTTTATTTTTGTAGGATTGCTTTTCTCCTGCCAAAATGAGAAATCCAAAGAAACGCAGTCTCTTCAGCTAGTACCATCCGGGACATTTTTAAAGTTTGATTTAGATGATTCCACCGCAAATATTAGCACAGGTTTGCAATATTTTCAAGGTGATCAAGAATACCTTTTCAATGCAAATTGGGCCACTAATTCCCTTCAGATTTATGATTTGCAAGACCAAAAACTAGCCAAGGAATTATTTTTTGACTTTGAAGGTCCAAATGGGATAGGAGATTTATTTGGATTTAAAGTGCAAAGCATGGACAGCATTTTTCTATTTACAGCTCCTTTCGGATCGAGGTTTATGATGGTGAATTCTGAAGGGGAAATTAAAAAGAGAATTGACTACCAAATTCCGGAGGGGCTAGGGTCCTTTTTTGTCCACAACGCCTACATGTTATCTCCTCCTGTAATCCAAGGAGGATTATTAGCGGCCAATACTCGGTTTTCAGCGAACATCAGAGAGATTACTCAATCGTTTCTATCCTCAAAAAATATTGGAATTGAGGTTGATTTAAATACAGGAGAATCCAAACCAATCGCTCATTTTTTTCCATCGGACTACCTCGCTTCTGGAAAGAAGATGGTTGACTTAAGTCGTGCCCAAGGGAAGGGTAAAATCGTTTACTCTTTTTTTGGAGATCATCAGCTTTATTATTCTTCGGCTTTTGACGTCCCTCTTCGACCTATTCAGGCCGCAAGCAGCTATTTGGAAAATAATATGCCTGCATTTCAGTCAGATTCGCCTTCTGAATTTTTTCTAAAATATAATCTGGCATCCTCCCGCTATGGATCATTGCTATATGATTCCTATCGGAATGTCTATTATCGGTTTGCTTTTCCTACCCTAACTGATGTTAATGCCGAGGAAATACGAGAACTCCGAAATGTACCGGGGCCATTTGTAGTGATGGTTTTTGATGAAAATTTAAAGCTACTCACTGAAAAGCTTTTCGAAGCAGGCACCTATCTCCCTGACAATTCCTTTGTAGGAGAAAAAGGCTTGTATCTATCCATCAACCATCCCGATAATCCACAAAACAAAGAGGATCAGATGAGTTTTGAATTGATTGAGTTGAAGTGAAAAAGGGAGGAACTGAATTCCTCCCCAAGTCTAAGTTCCTCCAAATTCTCAATTACTCCTTTTTCCTTTCCCCCCTAAAAGTCCCATTCGGCTGGATGAAATTCACAGCGATTATTTCCCCGTCTTTTTCCTCGAATTTGATTTTGAAGCCTTCCAAGGTTTTGAAATTGAATTCATTATTTCCCACTGGGATCTGCTCGTACTCGGGCTGACCAGATACAAAGGCATAGAGTTTCCCCTCTTTCACATAGATCTTCACCTCCTGCACCCCCATAAGTAAATATGTGCCTTCGTATTTGGCTAAGTCCTCGGCACTGATATCCAGAATCTTTGGAGTTCGCTTAAATTCAATCGGATCCAAAGCGGGCTCTACCTGAGTTTCCAGTCCTGAGATATCTCCATTGATGGCCGTTTGGAAACTTACCTTAATGGGATTATCCATGCTGATTTCGCCTTGATAAATCAGGTGGAAATTGAAAATGTCGTAATGCTCATGCATGAGCACTCCATCATAAAGACCCGTTTTGGCGCGAAGTGTGTCGTTTAGAAGGTCCAACTCCAATTTCCCATAGCCTGGATTTTCATAGGTCCCGGTATATTCCGCCAGCACGTGAGAAGGTTTGGTTGTGCTGATTTTGGTAGAGTCAGCTTCTTTTTTAGCTTTTTCCTGCATGGCTTTTGCCTCTGCTACACGTTTTAAACCCTCAGCCGACCAGTCAGCAGGATCAAGTTTTAGCATCCGATCTGCAATCATATTTCGGACGATACCCGGAACCTGTGAACCGTTCTGGTTTGCTAAGACCACTATTCCCAGGCTATCGGATGGGAAAAATGCTGCACTTGCCGAGAAGCCATCAATATTTCCACCATGCTCTACGCGATAGTGTCCGCGATAGGAGGAGAGGAACCAGCCAAAGCCATAATTGGTAAAATGTGCATCGGGATGTTCTTTGGATGGAGTCCCTGCCGAAACGACCATCTGCGCGCTCATCGCCTCGGTCACATAGGAAGCGGGGATGATTTGCTCACCCTTATATTTTCCACTGTTAATCCAAGTGATCAGCCAGTTGGACATTTCGGTCACGCTGCTATTGATCGCACCCGCAGGGGACATGGCAGCAATGTTATAATAATCCATTTTAGTACTTAGCCCTTCCAAATCGGTCTGATAACCAAAAGAAAAATCAGAATCTTTGGGTAATTCCAGCGCTTTGAAATTACTTCTACTCATTCCCAACTTATCAAAGAATATACTTTGTACATTT
>JAFMBQ010000467.1 GCA_017858365.1 Algoriphagus sp.
TTGTTGATCAAAAACAAGATTTACAGAACCTAATATACCACACATAATAAATTAAATTTAAAACTGAACTAATATATGAAAATTAATTATTGTTAATAATTAAAAACTATAATTTTTAGTTTATTAGCTTAGGTATTTGATAAAAATCAGCTAATCTGGAAGCAATATTACTATTGTCATAAATGTATTTCCCTATAAACTCTTTTCTAATAGCACCCTTTTCATTTGACAAACAATCAACAACTAGCGAACAAAGTTCTCCTACATCAAAACTCGATGAAACATAACAATTTGGAACACTGTCCACCATCTCTTTAACATTTCCTACAGGGACAGAAATAACCGGTAAACCACAGGAAAGAGCCTCCTTTATTACTTGGGGAGACCCTTCAGATATGGAAGTCATCAGCAAACAATCTGCAGAAGACAATAAATCTCGAATTTCTATTCTACTCATTTTGTCAATACTTTTAATGATAATTTTATCATTTAACACAGTTTCTAATCTATTAATGACCTTAGAAAACAGAGGATAATTTTTTTCGACTCTTTGTGGGTCACTAGGGAATATAATAACTTTTTTATCAAATGCTTGAATTTTAGCATTCTCAGGGTTAAAGAAACTTGTATCTACACCGCAAGTAAGAATTTCGGTCTTTGGATTAATGGTAACTCCAAGATTTCTCATCTCCTCGTTTTGCACAAAAATCTGATCAACTTTTTTTGCTATTACTTTACTTATCCAAACCTGCCATCTATTACTTCCATGATCTAGAAAATCACATCCATGCAGTGTTAAATATATTGGAATTTTGGGTTTAAAAAACAATAGGAATAAGCCAGAAATACCATAGTGAATATGAATAATATCAGGCTTATTACGAATTATCAAAAAAGGAATTAAAAATATACTTTTTAGATATTCGAATTTGGATTTATGGAGGCCGTTAATCAAATAAACTTCTTCTTCAAACTCAAAATTATTTTTAAGAGCATCAATCTGTTCTTTTATGAAAATCCCAAAAAATGGATGATTTAAAGTAGGGAACATATTAGTTACGAATAAAATTTTTTTCATACGATGCTATTTATTCTAATAAAATAGGAATAATAAATTTATAAAACACTCGAGAATTAACAATTTACAAATTGTTACGCTAAATATTATTATCTAAAATTTCGCCTTTAGAGACATTAGTTTCTTTAAATAATCTTTTTAATATATTTTTCAAAATTAATTTCTTTTTGCTTGCGTCGATTCCCTTTTGAAAGATATACAAAGCAAAAACAGTCGAAATCAGGTAATGATAATGATAAACAGAATACCAGGTAAAACTAGTAAATAAGAGATACCATAAATAATATCTTGCATATTGATATTGCGGAGGTAAAGGAATAAAAAAACTTTTAGCCCAAATAATCACAAAACCAATAATAGCAAATATTCCAAACATGGCATAAACAGCAATAATACCTACATCCGAAAGATAATACCCTCTTTCGTCTGCAATTTTTTCATTAAACTTCCCATAATAAGAAATACCCCAGTAAGGAGCACCATTCCCAAATACAACACTATAATCATTAGGGGAGTAATCATACAGAAAATATTGACCTGCTAAAACCCTTATATAATCTTTACCTAGACCAGAATCTCTTTCTTGAGCTTCAATAACTCCCTCAACCATAGGGATTTCAGCGTTAATAGCTATTCCTACTCCTGCAATAAAAATTAATAAAATAATTATCTTTTTAGAAATTGAAACACTTTTGACTAAATGAAATAAATAAATCAGCAAAACACCTGCTATAAATTGTCTAGTTACTTGCATGACTGGAATTATAACTCCCAGCAATGTGAACCCAATCCAAAACCACCGGTAAGTAGAGGTTGTAGTCAATTTAGTGATAGAAATAAAAAGAGCTAAAATAAAAATACCAGCACCAGGAAAAATAATTCTAATCACGCCTCTATCTTCAGTCCATTCATCCCCGTACAATGGCCTACCAAAAAGTACAACTCCTTGATTTAAGTATTGAAAGAAAAATAAAAGTGCGTAAGCCAATCCATAAAATAAGATTACTTTTTCAAGACTTTTGATAGAAATATCATGGTACCTCATGAAAAAAAATAATGGCCAGATCATGTATTGAGAAGTCTCTACAAGGCTAAAGAAAAAACTTTGATCCCATGAATAATAGGCCATAATCATTGAGCCTAAAATGGAAAAGAAAATTAGATAGATAGGTAAGGAAAAGGTGCTCTTCGATTTAAGGAAATGGGGAATTGAAAGAAAAATCGCAATCCAAATAAATAAAATAAAGGTGTAATTTAAGATTGAAGCATTAATAAATGAAGCATCAAAAAATTTGAGACTAATGGGAATAAAAACAATAATGAATATCAAATATATTTTGTTTCGCATCTATAATTTAAAGGAGAGGTCTCTTACTACAATTTTAACACTTACCAAAACAACACCAATAGCAATCACTATCTTATAAATTAAATCCAAATCCACTACCAAATAATAAGAAATAAAAAATAAAAAAATGGCTAATCCCCACATTAGAGCTTTATCTTTAATATTGATTCCAACCGATTTTTTAAAAACGTACCAGATATAAAACTGAAAAAGGGAAAAGGTCGTCAAATAGGCAACTGATAACCCCATTGCTCCAAATTTACTCCCATAGTATACTATGGGTGTAGATAAAATAGAATTCAAAATCCCCAGTTGAAGAATCTTTTTCTCGTTGTTAGTAGCACCCAAAATAGTTCCAATCATACTATCTAAAGAAGATAAAAGTAGAAACCAAATTTGTAATTGGCAGACAATTACTGCTGGCAAATAGCTGGGAGGGAAAAGAAACCCCAAAATTTCATAGGCAAACATAGTAAACAAAAAGGAAAGTAATATGCCTAGGAGCATATAGTATTTAAATCCTTCACTGATAACCTTTTTAAATTTACCAATATTGGAGACCCAAAGCGCCGAAAGATTCGGGAAAATAGCGATCAAAGCTATATCTAAAATCATAGATACCGGTCCAATAAATTTCTCTGATAAATTATAAAAAGCAACTTCTTCAATAGTAGAATTAATATCTAAGAAGTTATTTGAAAATTTCCTATAAGGAAGCATAACAAGAGTCAAAGCAAAATAAGGCCAACTTTCATACACAAGATTTTTTGAAGATAACCAGAAATTCTGAACTTTTCCGACCAAAAGCTTGTGACGTTTTAAGGTAATGTAAAAAGTAAAATTCTTTGCAAGATTAATTACCAAAAAGGAGTAAATTAAGTTATTTATATTGATAAGAGATTCAGGTGATAGGAAAACAAAAGCAAACCAAATAAACCCATATATTAAGTTTATAATGGATGGCGGCAACATTTTTTGATTTCCTATATAAACAATCTCAAATAATTTGCCTACACAAGAAATCAATGAGAACAAAAAAACAAGCGACAGTTCCAAGACGGTAAGATTGCCCAAAAAATAATTATAAATTACATAAAGGACACTTACCAAAAGCAGCGCTAAGGTTCTTAAAAGAATCCCATTTACAACTAAATCATTTGTCTTTTCAGGTTCGCGTGCAATTGCCCTTACTATAATAGTTTGCACTCCTAAATCTGCAATCGTTAACAATAATGCACCTTGGGCAAATATAAAAGTATAAAGCCCATAATCATCTGGTAAAAGAATTTTAGT
>JAFMBQ010000468.1 GCA_017858365.1 Algoriphagus sp.
ATTTCGAAGAGGATTGGATTCGGGTTAACCTTGAAAAAAATCGACTTCCAATAAAATTTTCTTACAACAAAATTATCCAATCTTATCAAGGAAAAGCTGTATTGGAGCAATTCCATACTTTTTTACAAAATGAGCTAAACGTCTTAGTTTATAATTTTGTAGATATGGTTTCTCATGCACGGACGGACATGAAGATGATTCGTGAACTGGCGCCTGATGAAGCGGCCTACCGTTCCTTGACGACGAGTTGGTTTGAGCACTCTTCGCTATTCGAACTTTTGAAAAAAATACACGCTGCTGGAGCTGAAGTAATCATCACCACTGATCATGGAACCAAGCGGGTGAACAAGCCGTATCGAATCATCGGTGATAAAAATGTGACTACAAACCTTCGCTATAAACAAGGTAAAAATCTAAATTTTGAGGCTGGAAAGGTATTTGAAATCAGAAAACCAGAAGATGCTAAGCTCCCTAAGTTGAATGTGTCTTCCAGTTATGTATTCGCTGTGGAGGATTACTTTTTTGCATACCCGAACAATTACAATTATTATGTGAACTTCTACAAAGATACTTTCCAGCATGGAGGTGTATCTTTGGAGGAAATGATAGTCCCTATCGTACATTTAACTCCAAAATAATTCATTTTGATTCAGTATTCGTATTCCTTAGATGAAATTGATTCGGTAACCAAAAAGCTTATTGATCTCGCTGGAGAAGATAAAATTTGGGTTTTCAAAGGCGAAATGGGAGCGGGCAAAACTACCTTGATCAAATCTTTGGCGAAAGCTTTTGATATTATTGATCAAGTCAGTAGTCCTACCTTTGGGATTGTCAATCACTATGAAAATCGGCATCAGAAAGAGTTCTATCATTTTGATTTCTACCGAATAGATAATCCCATGGAAGCCTTGGATATCGGAATAGAAGAGTATTTTTATAGCGGAAATTATTGCTGGTTGGAATGGGCCGAACGTATAGGTTCATTTTTACCTGAGCAGTTTTTTCTGATTGAGATCATTACAGATTCTCCAAAACAACGAACCCTTAACCTACAACACGTAAACGATGGCAACTGAAACTACCCCACTTGCTGCGGTTGGATTGATCCCTAAAGAATCTCCCCACAAAGTCAATAAAAGTGAGCATCAGTTGACCGTAGGTCTACCAAAAGAAGTTTCTGATCAAGAAAAACGGGTAGTCATTACCCCAGAATCTGTGGGTCTATTGACCAATAACGGGATCCAAGTGGTGATCGAGTCAGGGGCTGGCTTGAATGCAAAATTTACAGATCAAGATTATTCTGATGCAGGAGCAAAGATCTCTTATTCTAGAAAGGAAGTTTTTGCTTCTCAAGTAGTACTTAAGGTTGATCCACCATCAGTGGAAGAAATCAATTTCATGACTCAAGGAAGCTGTCTGATTTCTGCGTTGCAAGGAGGGAGACAATCCAAAGAGTTTTTTCTTGCCTTGAATGAGAAGAAAATCACCGCAGCAGCCTTTGAATACTTAGAAGATAAAGTAGGAGGTATGCCGGTAGTCAGGGCAATGTCGGAAATTGCAGGAAGTACAGTAATGCTCATTGCCTCGGAGTATTTGTCCAGTGTTAGTGAAGGAAAAGGCTTAATTATGGGAGGTGTGACTGGAGTTCCTCCTACTCAAGTGGTAATTATTGGAGCTGGGACTGTGGCAGAGTATGCTGCACGAACCGCACTTGGTTTAGGTGCCTCAATTAAAGTTTTTGATAATCATATCTACAAGCTTAGAAGGTTAAAGCAGCTTTTGGGCCAGCAGATCTACACTTCTACAATCGATAATTTCAGTTTGAATCAGGCGTTATCTGAGGCAGACGTAGTCATTGGTGCTTTGCGAGAGGAAAAGGGACAGAATAAAATTGTTGTTTCGGAGGAAATGATTGCCAATATGATGCATGGCAGTATCGTGATTGACGTTTCTATAGATCAAGGAGGCTGTATCGAAACCTCACGAATGACTACCCACCAGAACCCCGTGTATTTGGTTCATGATATTATTCATTATTGTGTGCCAAATATTGCATCAAGGGTAGCAAGAACAGCTTCCTATTCACTCAGTAATATTTTTACCCCCATAATTCTGCAAATGGTAGAATTGAGAGGTGCTGAGGAAATGATTTTTAACTACAAATGGTTTTTGCGTGGGGTATATACCTACCGAGGAAGCCTCACAAATGCCTACCTGGGAAGGAAATTTGGTTTAAGCCACAAAGAACTTCAGCTTTTACTGGCTGCTAGGTATTGAATTTAGGACAGGAGATTTTGACGAAGTAAAAATTCCATTTGTTCATTAGCTTTGATCAAAGCCTGTGTCAAGCGTTCATTCTCGATTCTTAGCGTATAGATTTCGTAAGCATTCTTGATTACAGTTCTCAAGTAATCTTCTTCCCAGGGCTTGGTGAGGTAATGATATACTTGGCCTTTGTTGATTGCATCAATAACTGCCTGAATATCAGTATATCCCGTAAGAAGAAGGCGTATTGGCTTGGGATAAATTGGAATTATGGATTCCAAAAATTCAACACCAGTTTTCTCAGGCATTCTTTGGTCGGTAATGATTATGTCTATCACTTCATTCTTAAGAATTTCTTCCCCTTCTGAGGCAGAAATTGCTAAAAAAACCTTGAAGTCTCTTCTGAATGTAGCTTTAAAAGCCTGAAGATTATTTTCTTCATCATCTACATATAAAACTCTTATTTTTTCTACGGATGCAGATTCCATTCAATTATTAGGCTTAAAGGGGAATATTTTCCCGTCCTCAAATAATTCTTTTTTTCTGATAAAAACCAAATTAAATGGAAAGGAGTAGAAAATAAAATGATTTCACGAGTTAAGTTTAATTGGTGACCTATATTTTTCTTGTAAAAAATTTGAGATATTAATGAATGACCTATATTTACTCAACTTTATCACCCTAGAGTCAAATATGAATATCAACCATGAATTTGATTTAAAAAACCAAATATCTCCTAAAATTCTTAGCCCAGAAATAAGCTCGGATTGGGAAGAAATTGTTACTCTTAGAGATTCGAAATATGTAAGTGTTGTAGATCAAATAGAAAGCCAAATTGCAGATCTGATCAAAGCGGACCATGCGGACCTTCAATTTACTAAAGAGGAATTGAAAACTTTGGTAGATGAATTTTTTGAAAAAAATGATAAGGAAAGATACGGGAATTGGGTTTTTTTTCCTTGGAAATCTTCCCTTGTCCATATACTACCTGAGAAAGAATTTATCAAAGTTAGGACGCTAAGAAATAATTTTAAAATTGCTCCAAGTGAACAAAATGAATTGAGCACCAAGAAGATTGGGATCATAGGGCTTTCAGTAGGTCAAAGTGTAGCTTTAGCTATGTCACTTGAAAGAAGTTTTGGGGAGATTCGATTAGCAGATTTTGATATACTAGAATTGAGTAATCTCAACAGATTAAAAGCGGGTGTGACAAGTTTAGGTATTGAAAAATCAGTAATTGCCGCAAGAGAGATTTCGGAAATTGATCCCTATCTCAAGATAAGTTTGTTCAGGGAAGGTATAAACGAAGAAAATGTAGAAAATTTCATTCTTGAGAACGGGAAGCTTGACCTATTGATAGACGAGTGCGATAGTTTAGATATCAAATTTCTGCTAAGAGAAAAAGCAAAATTTTTCCGAGTACCTGTTATTATGGAGACCTCTGATCGAG
>JAFMBQ010000469.1 GCA_017858365.1 Algoriphagus sp.
ATGGGCCAGATCGGTACCCGATTTTTCCAGCTTCAATTTGAGACCAGATGTGTAAACCGAAAATTGCATCCACGTCCTTCATGACACCTAGCTGAACCATTTGCTTTGCTCCAAAGGAATCCAATCCGACCACTCCCTCTTCGGCAGGCTGGAAAATGAATTTCACCGAACCTTGCAATTGATCCTTCATTCCTGCCAATACCTCAGCGACTCCCATTAAGATAGAAACATGTGTGTCGTGACCACAGGCATGCATCACTCCTGTTTGCTGATCATTGTAAGTGGTGGTGACGGTAGATTTAAAAGGAAGATCAACTCGTTCTGTAACTGGCAAAGCATCCATATCGGCTCTGAGCGCAACCATTGGACCTGGCTTTCCGCCTTTTAGTACGCCGATGACTCCTGTGACGGCAACACCTTCGGTGACTTCCAATCCAAGAGAACGGAGATGATCAGCTACTTTTTTTGCGGTGCGAAACTCTTGATTTCCCAGTTCCGGATGCTGGTGGATATCCCTACGCCAATCGATGACTTTGGATTCAATTTTATCTGCTGATTGATCAATTTTAGGGCGGAGGCTAGATTGACCGAAGCTGGTGATCGAAAGAAAGAGAAATGGTATAAGGAGCTTTTTCAAAATTTTTGGCTTTAGTGTTTGGCGTATTCGATTTAGAATTCTGTCACACATGACTTATTTCTAAAAAGCAAATTGATTTTCTAAGATAGATAAATCTACTTTATTTCTTCGATAGGCTTTCTTTTCAGTGATTTTGACGGTGAAGCCAATTTTTTCTGAGAGACAAAAAAATACCCCAATCTCTGAGATTGGGGTATTTTCTATGCTAGTTGTAGGTAAATTTTACATCCCACATCTTATATCTTAACTCACTTCATTCCCATATAATCCACCACAAAGTAGCTCATCACACGCATACCCAATACAAATCCACCTTCGTCGATATAGAAATCTGGCGTATGGTGAGAAGGAGTTTTGGTAGGATCGCCTCCCTTTTTCATTCCTCCAAGAGAAATAAATAATCCTGGCTTTTCGATTTGATAGAAAGAGAAGTCCTCTGCTCCGGTGATTGGAGGGTTAGCGATGACATTGCCCTCACCCGCAGCTGTCAATATAGTTGGGGCCATTTTTGCAGTAAGAGCTGGATTGTTTACCGTGGAGGGATATAATTTTTTGATTCTCACATCTGCGGTTGCTCCGGCGCTTTCGGCAATATTGATCGCTACTTCTCGGATTCGTTTGTGAACCAAGTCTTGTTGAGCTGTTCCAAAAGTCCTGATCGTTCCTATCATTTCTACTTTTTCTGGAATGATATTGTGTCGAATTCCACCATGAATAGCTCCGATGGTCACCACGGCTGGGTTCTCGGTAATATTGACGTTTCTGGAGAGAATGGTCTGCAGTCCCATGACGATCTGAGAAGAAGTCACTATTGGATCCACGCCCGACCAAGGGGAGGCTCCGTGTGCCTGAGTTCCTGTTAAGGTGATTTCCAAATTATCGACCGCTGCCAAAGCTGGACCGGATCGATATCCAATTTTGCCTACTTCCATCTGCGAACCGATGTGCAAGCCGAAGATTGCGTCCACATCTTTCATTACACCTTCTTTGACCATAAGCTGTGCTCCAGCCATGTCCACATCATAAACGCCTTCCTCTGCAGGTTGGAAAATGAATTTCACATTCCCCTGCAATTGGTCTTTCATTCCGGCAAGTACTTCTGCCACACCCATCAAAATAGCTACGTGCGTGTCATGTCCGCAGGCATGCATCACTCCGGTTTCTTGTCCGTTATAAGTTGCGGTTACAGTAGATTTAAAAGGTAAATCTACTCGCTCAGTCACTGGAAGTGCATCCATGTCTGCTCTTAGGGCGACAGTGGGACCAGGCTTTCCTCCTCTTAACACACCGACTATACCAGTCAAAGCAACGCCTTCAGTTACCTCAATGCCCAAAGAGCGGAGGTGCTCTGCGATTTTTTTGGCGGTTCGGGTTTCCTGATTTCCAAGCTCGGGATTTTGGTGGATATCACGCCGCCAATCGATCACTTTGGATTCGATGGCAGAAGCTTGCTTGTCTATTGAAGATCTCAAGGTGGACTGGCCAAATGCCGTTCCAGTGATAAGCAATAAGGGAAATATAAATTTTTTCATGGGGTGAGTTTTTTTGTGCTATTCCAAATTTAGAAAAATGATCAAGGCATCAATCATTTTTATTGATTTGCTTCAAAAACATATGTTATTAACTGCTTAGTTGTCATTAGTCAGGCTTCCCCTATGAAAGATCAATTTCATCCGGGCACCACACCAAGTCGAGGTGCGGGAATTTTTACTAGCCTACAGGCAACATTCCTTATTTCCATAAAATCGCCTTCTAAAAGAACTATTTCATGCTAAAAACCTTTTCTAAGAGCAAACACTAGAACTCAATTTTATGGAACTCACCAACAAAATAGCAGTAGTCACAGGAGTCAGCAAAGGCATCGGACTTGAATTAGTCAAACTTTTAATCGATAAAGGTACCGTAGTAGCAGGCTGGGGGAGAACAGCTCCTGATTTCAAACATGCTAATTTCCACTTTTTTACCTGTGACGTAGCAAAAGAAGAATCAGTGGAGCATGCTTTTCAAGAAACCACCAAGAAATTGGGAACAGATATTCGAATTCTCGTGAATAATGCCGGATTTGGCGTAGCAGGGGCAACAGAAACTTTCTCTACAGAAGATTGGAAAGCCATGTTTGACACCAATGTTCATGGGATTTTCTACACCACTAAGCGACTGATTCCTGGAATGAAAGCGGCTGACGAAGGACATATTTTGAATGTAGCATCAATTGCCGGGCTAAATGGTGTCAATCAATTCGCTGGATATGTAGGCACAAAGCATGCGGTGCGAGGGATTTCCCACTCCTTATATATGGAGCTTAGAGATTTTGGAATTAAAGTTTCGACAATCTATCCCGGATCGATCCAAACCAACTTCTTTGATGAAATCCCGGGTGTGGATGCAAACGAAAATATGATGCGTCCGATAGATGTAGCCATGACGATGCTTCAGACGCTGGAGACTCATCCTAATTACTTTGTAGCAGATGTAGAATGTAGACCGCTCAGACCAAAAGGAAAGAAATAGGACTTTGTGAGTGTTTATTAACCGAGAAGGACGCCATGGTTTCGCAAAGGGACACAAAGAAATAATATGAAAATTGCTTAGATAGCCTTGGGAATGAACCTTTGCTTTCTAGTCACAAACTGGTTCAAGCCTTTTGGCTTGGACCTTTTTTCATTTCTGCGGTTCGTGTCTTCACGAAACGCAATAAATTATTTTCAACCACTGAGGTCACAGAGGTTAGCACAAATGTTGATATGGGTCCTCTCTCCCCGGTTCGTGTCTTCACGAATCGGATTCAAAGATTGTTCATGATAATGAATCCGTTTTTTTGATTCAATTTAAAGATATGAGTCTTGGGACTTTTACCTTTTATCCTGATAAATAATCCAATTCTCAATAAGTTTTAAAAGTAGTAGGATTTCAAACTTAATTTTCTGAATATCAAACTACTAAAAATAAAGTGTAATAAAATCAGGATTTTTAGTCAAACTTAATTTGCAATAGTTGAAAACTATTTTTTAATTGTGAAAATTTAATTTTTAAATATGATAACCAAAAACAACCAAAAACAACCAAAAACAACC
>JAFMBQ010000470.1 GCA_017858365.1 Algoriphagus sp.
CCGAATCGAAATTTTGAATCTTTAAACATCATTTCTCCATTTTATGATCTTACAACTAAAACACCATAGCCATGAGAAATCTGCAGAGCCTATTAAGAGAAATTCTCCAGTTGACGACAAACATTGAAAATAACTTTCCTGAGTTATATCGCAAACTAAATGAGAATCCAATCACTATTACTTCCAAATCCTCTCCTAAAATCGATAAAAAAATACTTCAAGACTACCTCGAAAGTCTTAAAAAACTGCTCCGGGATCAATTGGAGGAGCATCGTATGAAATAAGCCTCCCAAAAAGTAGGGGTTGTGGCAAGCATTTCCTTTTAGAATAAAATATAGATCCGAGCTAAGACAGTCATTATTTTGCTAGGGGGAATAGCTATTTTTTAGCTGGTCAAAAATAGCTGGCATTGGTCTGATTTAAACTATAGGTTATTATAAATCAATGGAATATGGATATTGATTGGCTCCAAATAGAAAACCCTATTCTACTTGCGCTCTTGGCGACAATTTTTACTTGGTTTGTTACGATGGCTGGAGCTTCGTTGGTTTTTTTCTTCAAAGACATCCATCGTCGAGTGATGAATCTGATGCTTGGATTTACTGCAGGAGTGATGATTGCTGCAAGTTTTTGGTCTTTGCTTTCCCCGGCCATAGAATTGGCTGCTAAAGATGATCCAAACTCTGCCTGGTTTCCTGCAACAGTTGGGTTTTTGTTAGGTGGTGCCTTCTTGCTTTTGATCGATAAATTATTGCCTCACCTTCATCCGCGACTTCCTATGGAAAAAGCGGAAGGTATTCGGACTTCATGGGAACGCAGCGTCTTGCTGATTTTAGCCATTACTCTTCACAATATTCCTGAGGGGCTTGCCGTGGGAGTAGCTTTTGGAGCTTATGGTGTCAGTCAGGATCCGGAAATCCTTACTGGTGCGATACTACTTGCTATTGGGATTGGCCTGCAGAATTTTCCGGAGGGAACCGCAGTGTCCGTTCCTTTGCGAAGAGAAGGCTTCTCTAGAAGGAAAGCTTTTTTATACGGTCAGCTGTCAGGGATTGTAGAGCCTATAGCAGGAGTTCTGGGGGCATTTCTCGTGATGAGTATTTCTCAAATTCTACCCTACGCGCTTTCTTTTGCTGCGGGTGCCATGATTTTTGTGGTCATCGAAGAACTCATACCTGAGTCCCAACAGGGTAATGAAACAGATCTTTCTACCATTGGGGCTATGATTGGATTTGCCGCTATGATGAGTTTGGATGTGGCGCTAGGCTAATGAATTTTTTGGAGATTCTCCTTTTTATGAATTTCCCATAGCTTAAAGCACTATTGTAAGCTTTCAAGTTTCAAAATGGAATTAAAGAAATCGACCGTTTATGGCACTTTTTTTTTTATTAGGTATGGCCTTTATGGCGTATTTAAAAAGAATTCGATGATAGGACCTTCATTCAGATGATTATTTCAAGGAGTCTTAATTAATAGCGTTGCCTTTGTGCTATCCTAATGGTTAATAATCTTACTCTCTAAAATGCAAAAAAAAAGGAGATCCTTCATATTTATTTCTGGATGCCCTCTTGTTCCTCCTCTTGACGAAAACTGCATCCTTCTAAAAAGTTTATTTGACTCTGCAAATTTTAAAATTTAAATAATCCTTCTATTAATTTGTTTTTAGGCTGTGAAGCCAGGCTAGCTTATTAGACAATTACGAGCACAAACCTTTTGCTTTTTGATGTAAAAGATTTGCTTAACCCTATGTGTCTACCTCTTTTGGATTGGTATTTTTTATACCGTATAGTAATACCAAGGACCCTTTTTTGTGCAAATGATGTGCAAATAAAAAAGCCACTTAGAGAAAAATCTCATAAGTGGCTGAATTTTAAGCTCCTCCTCTAGGACTTGAACCTAGGACCCTCTGATTAACAGTCAGATGCTCTAACCAACTGAGCTAAGGAGGAATTTGATTGAAAATTCAGAGCGTTTTCTGAATTGGTGTTGCAAATGTAGGAGGCTAAGTTATTTAATCCAAATCCATTTTTGAAAAAAAACTAGATTCCGCCTATCCATGCTCCCTTCTGTTTCGCTTTCAGGCACTTATTTTTTTAAACCTAATGAATTTTCTTTTTTCCTGATTTACTTACTGGCATTCTAATGTCAAATATAAACTGATTTATCCTCTCAAATATTTCCTCCATTTTTTTTAACTTACCTGTCCACTAATCAGGGAATACAAATGGAGGATTACTCGATTACAATAAATGGAAAGAAAGTTTCGGTTCAAGCTGAAGCTGACATGCCCCTTCTTTGGGTCTTACGAGATTTACTCTCAATGAAAGGAACTAAGTTTGGATGCGGCCAAGCACTTTGTGGAGCTTGTACTGTTCATCTGGATGGTCAAGCTGTGAGGTCCTGTAGTTTGCCGATTTCTCAAGTGGGTGATGGGCAAATCACCACGATTGAAGGACTCTCAGAAAAAGGAGATCATCCGCTTCAGGATGCTTGGGTAAAACATGTTGTGCCACAATGTGGCTATTGCCAAGGGGGACAAATAATGACCGCTGCCGCCTTGTTGGCAGTTAATTCTAGTCCATCTGATTCAGAAATTGACGCCGCTATGGAGGGAAATCTTTGCCGATGCGGGACTTACAACCGAATCAAAGAAGCCATCCTTACTGCATCCAAATCCCTGTAATCCCCACTAATTATGAAGAATTTTATTCCATTTTTGAAAAATAAAGCGAAGGAAGATCAGTCTAGGATATTTGTTCCTTCGCGTCGAGATTTTCTAAAATTCGGCTCTTTAACTGCAGGAGGATTCCTTTTGGGAGTCAATTTCCAATGCGCAGGACCTAAAGGAGAGACTATCACTTTTGCGCCCAATGTCTATATCTCACTTACCTCTGAGAATGAAGTAATACTCGTCGCTCACCGTTCTGAAATGGGAACAGGAATCCGTACTTCCCTGCCAATGATACTGGCGGATGAGTTGGGTGCTGACTGGAGCAAAGTCAAAATTGTACAAGCAGAAGGAGATGAAGATAAGTACGGCAATCAAAATACCGATGGCTCTTTTTCAGTTCGAATGTTTTATGAGCCGATGCGAAAAGCGGGAGCAACTGCCAGACAAATGCTGATTAATGCAGCCGCTAAAAAGTGGGAAGTGGATCCTTCTGAATGTATCACTGAAAATTCTCAGGTGCTTTTGAAAGGCACTCGAAAGAAAGTCGATTTTGGAGAGCTGATCGAAGTACTTCAAACGATGGAATTGCCAGACCCGGCAAGTATCAAACTTAAGGAGCTTTCTGAGTATAAACTTATTGGAACTGATGTGGCAATCTATGATGCCAGAGCGATTGTAACTGGACAAGCAAAATTTGGTGCAGATGTAGATTTGCCAACTATGCAAATCGCTGTGATCGCTAGAAGTCCTGTGGTCGGAGCTAAGATTTTGTCCTATGACGATAAAGCCGCAATGGCTGTTGCTGGTGTAAGCCAAGTTGTGAAAATAGAAGGAGCGGGAATTCCTCCCGGGCTTGACAAACCTTTGGAAGGCTTAGCAGTAATTGCTTCAAATACTTGGGCGGCAAAAAAAGGGCGTGATGCATTGGTAATCGAATGGGACTTAGGTCCAAATCAGACCTATAGTTCTGCAGTGCAATTGAAGGAAATGGCTCAATCTACCCTCAAGGACGGGAAAGTTAGGAGAGAGCGGGGTAAT
>JAFMBQ010000471.1 GCA_017858365.1 Algoriphagus sp.
AGTTCTTGATGGGAACTTCCAGTCTACCGCAAAAAGATGAATCATTTTTCCATGTAGAGGAAGAGATTTCTAGTGGAAGTTAAATAGAACTTTTGCCTAGTTTGGCAAAATCCTAAACCAAAAATGACCCCAGAATGTATTCTGGGGTCATTTTTGGTTTTCAAAATAAGGAATTTTTAATTCCCTCCGCCTCGTCGCTTTCGGAATTGGTCCCGATCCTCAATCTGACCGCCTGGTCTTCTTCCGCGATCTTTTTGACTCAGTTTGATTTCCTCCCATTTGGTTCGCTGCTCGTCTGTAAGGATAGCTTTGATCAATTCATCTTGCTTTTTCATTTCGGCTCTTTGCGCATCCATTTCAGCTTTTCTAGCTTCGCTTTCTTTTTGTTGCTCGACACGATCTTGATCTCTTTTTTTTGCATGTTCAAGATTAATCGAAAGAATCTGTTTTTTCTGATCAGCTGTTAAGCTTAATTCCTCAGCCATTTTCTCAGTCATCCGAGCGGCTCGTTGTTCAGAAGTAGGTCGTTCTCCACCTCTTTGTTGTGCAATGCTGCTTAAGCTGATCATCACGACCAATCCTGAAGCTAAAATCCATTTTTTCATTTTGTCTATTGGTTAGTTATGGTTTTTAGACCTACCGAATTGATTGGGGTTTAACTAGACTTAAAAATTGAGATGTTAATTGAGGTTAATCGCAGGTTTAGAGAATAGAGAATGAGAGATTGTCAGAACAAAAGATTCAATCTCTAAAACCCTCAAGGCGATTCATGGCTTTCTTTTCTTAGCTCTAAAACTTTGATGAGAAGCACTTAATTCTAGAAATCTTGGCACTCAGTTTTTCCTTCTAAGCTACTTTTGCTCAATCAATTCCTTCCTTTCGCTTTCTCTCACATATTTGGGCTTGATCAAAAGACGTAGACTTGGATCAAAGCTGAGATAATTCCAAGACCAGTTTAAAAATACGAAGAGCCTATTCTTCACCCCAAGTATGGCCATCAAGTGAACAAATAACCAAGTCAGCCAAGCTAATAGACCTTGGAATTTGATGAATGGAAGATCTACGACTGCACGCTTTTTACCAATTGTAGCCATAGATCCTAGGTCCTTGTATCGAAATGGTTTCAATACTTTTCCCTTTTGAGCATCTATGAGATTATTAGCGAGCCTTTCTGCTTGCTGCAAAGCCACCTGTGCTACTTGTGGATGCCCTTTGGGGTATTTTTCTTCCGTAAGCAGACTCACATCTCCCAAAGCATAAACTCCTGGACAGTCGATGATTTGGGAATAGGAATCAACATAAATCCGCCCATTTGGTGCGTAATGTTCCGGGGAAAGACCATCGATTCGGTTGGGCTTGATGCCAGCGGCCCAGAGTAGTGTTTGTGTTTCTAAAAAGATATCGTCGCTGAGGCTTACGATTTGCCCATCATAGTCTTTAACTTGGGTATTGAGCATCACCTCCACACCGAGTTCTTGTAGGTACTTCAATGCATGACTTTTAGCTTCGGGAGACATGGGGCCTAGCAGTTCAGGACCTGCCTCAATCAAGACCACTTTCATATTGTGGAAATTAAGCTCAGGATAGTCAATCGGCAGCACATTATTTCGAAGTTCGGCCATGGCTCCGGCAAGCTCTACCCCGGTGGGTCCGCCTCCGACAATTACTACGTTCATAAGATATTTGCGATGCTCGACTTTCTCGATATTAATGGCCCGCTCGTAGTTAGAAATTACTTTATTTCGGATATAAAGCGCTTCCGATACGGTTTTCATTGGAGCAGCATAGTACTCGATGGACTTGGAACCAAAATAATTGGTATCCCCCCCCATAGCCAAAACAAGGTGATCGTAGTTTATATAACCGATATCGGTGTAAAGTCGGTTTTGGTTTACATCAATGCGCTGCACCTCAGCCATCCTGAAAACCACATTTTTGGAATGGTGAAAAATTTTGCGCAGCGGAAAAGAAATCGCACTTGG
The DNA here is from genome assembly GCA_017858365.1 of Algoriphagus sp. GTDB lineage: Bacteria > Bacteroidota > Bacteroidia > Cytophagales > Cyclobacteriaceae > Algoriphagus. The sequence continues at coordinate 1,983 of JAFMBQ010000471.1, forward strand.
CTCCAATCCGGCAGTAGCGACTTGGTAGAAAAGTGGCTGAAACTGATGGTAATTATTCTTGTCGAGAAGAATCACCTGAAAATCTTTCTTCATTAATTTACGGGCTAGCTTCAACCCTGCAAACCCCCCTCCGACTATTACTACTTTAGAATGATTGGAAGCGGGAATATTTGGAATTTGCTGACTATCAATAGAATTCATATCTGCATCTGTTTCAAAAGTTAACGGTGATTTATGTTAAAAAGACGGTAAAATGAATAGTTATTTCAATTTGATTCAATAAAAAATTTTGGTCGTTATTGAAAAGCGTTCTATTCCAAATAATATCTGTCAATTAGATCATCACAAATTAGAATCAAAATAAATGTGCGAGGACAAATCTAGCTATCAAAACTTACCTGAAGAAGAACAAGAATGAACAAGTCTTTTCCCATTTAATTTAAATTGCGCTTCCTCGTAAAATATCTGTGACCATTGCGGTTAATATATTTTATAAAAACGCCATTGATCAGAAGCATTTCTGCCTAGATCAAAAGATTTGCTATTTTTACCCATCAAATAAAAGAGACCATGGGAAGAGCATTTGAATTCAGAAAAGAGCGAAAATTCAAGCGATGGGACAAAATGTCCAAGGTCTTTACCCGATTGGGTAAGGAAATCGTGATGGCGGTGAAATCAGGAGGACCAGATCCTGCCTCAAATCCACGCCTTCGGACTATCATGCAGAATGCCAAAGGCGCTCAGATGCCTAAAGATAGGATCGAAGCAGCGATTAATCGCGCCTCAAATAAGGATGAGAAGGACTTTGAAGAAATGGTGTATGAGGGCTATGGCCCATTTGGGGTTGCAGTAATCATTGAAACCTCCACTGATAATATCAACCGGACTGTTGCCAACGTCAGAAGTTACTTTTCTAAAGCAAGTGGCTCACTAGGCACATCCGGCTCGGTAAGTTTTATGTTTGACCGAAAGGCGGTTTTCAGATTTGCAAAAGCAGAATTCGATTTGGAGGAATTAGAGTTCGAATTAATCGACTTTGGGTTGGTAGATATCGATGAAAATGACGGCGAAATCTACGTTTACACCGAGTTTGAGGATTTTGGCACCATGCAGAAAGTATTAGAAGAAAAAAACATAGATATCATAAGCGCAGATTTTCAAAGATTCCCTACTACTTTGACCGAACTTACTGAAGAACAAGAAGAGATCATCCACAAAATGATCGAGAAAATGGAAGAAGATGAGGATGTCAACCAAATATTCACTAACATGGCCTAAGCTGCGGCTTTGACACACAAGCATGAATTTTCCAAAAAGACAAAATTACCAGACGACCGAAAAACTACTAATCATAGTCGGTAGCAAAAACCCTATAAAAATAGCCAGCACTGATAGCGCCTTCTCAGAGGTATTCAAACAGCCTTTTCTAGTAAATGGAATCAATGCTAGTTCCCTCGTTTCAGATCAGCCAAAAGGGGACAAAGAAACATTCGAAGGTGCAAAAAACCGAGCGCGCAACTCAAAATCAAGTTTTCCTGAGGCAGATTATTGGGTTGGGATAGAGGGAGGAATAGCAGAAGATGAATTAGGAATGAATGCTTTTGCGTGGGTTTATGTGGAAAACAAGGCTGGGCTGACTGGAAAAGCTAAGACAGGTACTTTTTATATTCCCGAAGGTGTAGCTAAGCTAGTGGCTGAAGAAACCATAATTCGCGAAGATTTAGC
>JAFMBQ010000472.1 GCA_017858365.1 Algoriphagus sp.
ATACTTCCCAAATAAATTTTTGTAACTTATGTTTGTCTGGTTTTCTCGGACTTTAAGATTAAATTCCTTTAATGTTGTTTCTTTGATTTCCAACACTTGGTTATCACTTTCTTGTCTAGTTATAACCGAAGGGAAAAATTCAGTAGCCTGGATACCTAATTTTTCATCTCCATACTCAAGTATTTCCAAAGTTTCTATAGCAATCGTTTTACCATTTGTAGTGGTATATTCAAACCGAACGACTTCGTCATTAAACGTTTCATCCATTTTACAAAGCTGATCTTTTACCCGTTTTCTGCACTCTATGGCAAATTCTAATAATTCAGCTGCTTCTTCTTCATTAAAATCAACATTTGGATAAATAATCTTAACTAATCCAGAAAAAGTTTTCTCTATTGCCGTTTTATCTCTAGTGGTTATTGTAGGTGATAACTCAAAATATTTTTGATATGATTTACTATAATCTTCTTTTCGAAGGGCTTTTAAAATCTCAGCCAAATAATCTACAATGAAACCATAATCATTGGTAAACATTTCATTTCTAAGCTTCTTAGTTTCCCAACCAGGTAAATAACAATGTATTCTATCTAAAAATGCAGTATCATAATAATCCTTAGGTAAGGCATCAAATAAATCTGTATGCTTTAACATGTGAGGAACTGAGTGGTCTGTGTTTCCAACAAAAACCATAGATGCTTCCGCTTGGTAAACTTGTGCTCCCCTTGAAAAGGATTTATTGGCCATATAATTTTTTAGAATATCGACCAAACCTCTATCTACTTTCTTTTTTTTTCCGGCAAATTCATCATAAGCCACAACATCCCAATAACCTACCAAACCAATCTCTCCGTTGGTGTTGTTAACAAATAATTTTGCTTTCGAAACTTCCCCTCCCGATATCAGAATACCATGAGGTGATAATTCAGAAAACACATGGGACTTTCCCGTTCCTTTTGGTCCTAATTCAATTAAGTTATAATTATTTTCGGCAAATGGAATGAGTCGTGCAAGTTGAATAAATTTAGACCTAGTTGAAAACTCTTCAGGATTTAAACCTAGTGTTTGCATTAATAGATCCATCCAATCTTCTTTTGAAAAGTGTCCTCGACCTTCTTTATATTCTGTCAGGTCAACACTAGGAATCTGAATGGGTTTTAGTTTATCAACAGTCCAGGGAAGGGTGTCTCTGTCATCAATCGGTTGATAACCAATGGTAACAAGCGACCATACACCTTCAGATAGAAGTTTTGGAAATTGTTTTATAAAACTTGAAGGAATGGGAACTTTATTTAAACCTAAATTGCCAAAGTAAGCTTCATATCGATCTGCCTTATCATTCAACTTAACAGATACTTTGTCTATAATCCTATTAGATCCCTTTTCTTTGATAGCCGATTTAATGACTTGTGACTCATCTCTATGAACAAAGAGTGTTGAAATGATTTCTTTTACCGTTTCTACACCTAATTCAATGGCACTATAATCATCTGTTGCACAGTATTGACCTAAAAGATATTCTAATACATAAGTGGGAACACTTGCATTTCCTTTAATTAGATTGGTAAGATCCTTTCTTACTACTTTTCCTCCAAAAATTGCGTTAGATAGAGTGTCTAAAGGTTTCATTTTATTCTTTTAAAAGTCATCAAAATCGTTTTCCATAGTTAGATTAAGCTGGTAAGGTATTTTTAGCAAGGTTAACCATTTATTGCTTTTATCTACCTGTTCCTCAATGAGTAAAAAAACAGCATTACTTTTCTTCAATTGGGTAGAAAAAGTAAATTTATATTCGACCTCCCTTTCTTCTGCACGTTTAGATTCTAAGTCAAAAGTATAGGTAAAAGTATTGCTAATTATGTTCTTTTTCTCCCCGTCAAGTTCGCAAAAGTAACTTTTAATGCTCCTGGGGATAATTCCCTCTTCAATAGCTTTTTCTTGATAGAATTTTACCCTTTGTATATTAGTAGTAATTTTATTACTTCCTTTTATAACGTCTATATTGACCTTTGACACCGTATTTGTTCTTCTCTTATTAACATGTAAAACAGGAATAACAACTTCTTGTAAGGTAGCTCCACCGTGTACATAGCGACTCCCAGAGCCTTGTTGACGTAATCTATTTATTCCTTTTGGTATTAGTACTTCTAAATCACCTTGAATCAATAGTTCTCTTGCTGAATATTTGGTTACACTATTATTGTGAATTAGATTCTTGCCAAGAACAAACCTTCTATTTAGTTTTGTTATATCACCACTTATTTGGGCATCAGTAAAATCACTTTCCTCAAGGTCAGCATTCTGATACAGAAAACCATGGTCTGCTGTAAGGATTACATGATTAACATTTAAATTGGTAATTTTTTTCGTTAAGTCCAATAAATATTGAATTTCATCTCTTGCCGCCTCAAACACCCCATTTTCACTGGTAACATTGTCACCAATCTGGTCTATACGATTGTGATAAACATAAACAACTTTGTTTTCTTGCACCAATTTTTTAGCTTCCTCACTTCGTGACCCTATATTCATCAATTCTTCTGCTAAAAGAGTAGCTGCCTTGACTTTAGAACCTTCTTCTAAAACTTTTTGCCTAGCTTGTTTACCTATTGAATTTTTTCCATCAATCAATATAGAATCCCCGTCCCCAAAACTCAATTGACTATGAGGTAGTAATGCAGCCATTCCTAATTGGGTGTATGATGGTAAACCAGTTACTAAATAATCTAAATTTGAACTAAACCGTATTTCTTTTCCAAATAACTCGTGTAATTCTTGACAACACTCATACCGTAACGCATCTGAAATAACAACAAAAATGGTTGTATCTTTTTCAATGAACCTGTTGCGGACAGAATTATTAAAAAAATGAAATTGACTTTTTTCGCCAAAATACCACTTTGCCTCTCTTTCGATTACACCTTGCCAAGCAACACTTAATTTGGGTAACCAGGTATTGGAATAGGCTCTGTGAACAAAAAAATTCAAAGCATGCAAAACATTATTCTGATTGGTCTCCTTATAGTGTTGTATGAATTTTCGGTAATATTGATCCAACTTATACCAATAACGTGTATATGATTCTAACCCATTTTGATAGCTTTCAATAGATATATTTTCATATTTTTCTACCTCCTGCAATAATTGGTTTGCATTACCTAAAGCTTCATAAAAGGGTTGATATTTTTCATACCAATAGGTGGATTCTCTTCTTTTAATAATTGACTCAACTTTCTCAGCTGTCAATGTGCCATTTACTAAAAGAGATGCTAGTTCCTTTATGATTTTTTTATCAATACATTCATAGATGTCTTCTTCCCAAAGTTCTGAAAGATCAAGAGAATTTATCTGCTCCTCTCTATTAAATGCAGTTTCAATTTGTTTAATTAATGATTGATAGGTTTTTTGAAATGATATGGTATCTCTCCAAGAATCTAATAAAACTTTTGATGCCTTATTTATATTTGCTTTTTTAGTAGTTGGTGCAAAGTTTTTTTGACACACTTCAATTGCAAAATCATAAATTCCTTTTGGTTGCCCATTGTACTGATAAGCGACTATAATCAAGTTCCAAAAAAAATCATTTAGATTGTAAAGAATTAATTCTTTTTCGATTGCGTCACCTTTACCCGCTATAAAAGCGCTCAAATAAGCCTTTATTAAATCGTCAAGACTGTTAGAATGACTTCCAAGAACTATTTGGAGTAAA
>JAFMBQ010000473.1 GCA_017858365.1 Algoriphagus sp.
CCTGCCCTCAGCTGTTTTCCAAAGCAGGGCTATAAGTGTAAGTAAGTAGTCCTTTTTCTCTATGTTGTACTCCTCCTCAGAGATTGCAAAGGGATTTGTGGTTATGGGTTTTTCTTCAGTATAGGTAATGTATTTTCCTTGGTAATATTGACATAATCCCGAATAGGAATGTCCGGTATCCACAATCACAACATCCATTTGCCATTTAGGCTCTTTATGATTATTCCACATGCAATATTGCTCAATGAGCCCATTCATAAAGAATGATTTTCCTGATCCAGAGGGGCCTAGGACAAATTTATTTCTGTTGTTGATCCGATTCGTTTGCATAGGTAAATCAGCCAGATCAATTTTTAATGGAATTCCCTGCCGATCTGTAAATCGGATTTGAAACCCACTTTTTTCATCCTTTGCCAATGACTCCTTGAAAAAAAAACACAAGGCGGCATCTGCTGTGGTTAGAAAATAGTCGTACCGCTTTAGTTCGGCTGTATTGCAGGGTAGCGCAGTGCGAAACAATTCGAGCTGGTTGTATGCATTCTTGGAAGGGATGATTCCTTGCTGAAAAAGTGAGGATTCTATGAAATTACACGCTCCCTGAATTCGCTGCTTTTCTGCACAGACAATCATGTTAAAATGACTGTTAACCAATAGCTGATTATGCCTGGTAATGTCTTCCAATAACTGGTCGATATCTTCAACACACATGGTATTTGCTGGATCAGGAATACCAGAATGCCGTTTCCTTTTTAATTCAAGTTTTCGTTGAGTAGCGGCCTGGGGAACAATCTCGATAACCTGATTGTAAATGATGGTTTGAAAATTCGGGACGTTGAAAAGAAAACCCATATTATCAACCGGAAACCCCTTCAGGATATCCTTGTCATTTCTTTCCAGATGGGTACTTGCTTTCTGGGGAAGCTCAACGATATCGGTATTTACAAGACTGATTGATCGAATCGCTTTATCCCCAATTTCTACCTGTGTATCCCCTGCAAGGAGATTGTCAAGCACTATTGACTTATCATGAAAGTTCATGCTTAAAACCTTCATGACATATTGATTGATTTCGTTTTCTTCAAGGACCACTGGTTTAATCCCGAAACGTTCGAAAAGGTCGGTTACCTTTCCGACCGTTTGAACAAAATCATTCAATTGTTTCTCATTGTATTTGTAAAATCCTTTCTGAGAACGCTTTGTAAGAATTAGGTAAGAATTTAAGAACGTATATGTCCTCCCTTCAAAGTGTTCATCATATTTCTTCTGCAGATATTCTTCTGAATCAGTTTGAGAATAACTCGATCTTGAAAGAATATCTTGTTTTTGGAGTAAATACCCTTCTCCTACTAGTTTTATTGCATTTATATACAATTGATGGAAAGAATCATACTTAGCGGGATCAGCTGAATATTGCAAAACCGGATTATCCACCTTGATAAGCACTCCAAAGTCTCCTTGCTCATTATAGAGCAAGGCCAGCCCTTTGAATTCATTTACGCCCAGGTATGGGAGCTTAAATTCTGTTCTCCTTTTTCTTAACATGGTTTTTTAGTTTTAATACTGTTGCGATTTGAAAAACACCGACATATCTGGTCTTAGTATGAAGGCCTTTTTTCTGCTGTTGAGAGGTAATAAATAATCCTAAAACAATAACCGAAATGGTAATTACACCTCCGAGAATCATACTTGTCAAGCTCCCAATAAGGCCTCCTAAAACCACTCCTAATACAAGGGAAGAAATCCCCCAAGCAATGAATTTTCCTTGAAAGCCTCGATAAACAAGGGGCTTTTGAAGCCCCTTGTAAATCAAAAACTCCTTGGCCACTAGACTCCAAAAAATGCTTTGATAATCACACTCACCAAGACTAGGAAAAGGCATGATCCCCCCCAGCCCATTAGTTCTTTGTTGATCTCTTGATCACCGGAATTCCATTTGATGTAAACTCGTACACCTCCGATAATTCCCACAACAGCTCCGATAACTAAGCCGAGACTTCCTACCGGATCTACATAGGCCAAAAGTGAAGATTCGGCAGCAGTGATCCCCTGCACACCCTGTGCCTGTACCGCGAGAGTGGTTAGCCACAAAACTGCGCCTCCCACCATTTTTATAGTTCTTTTGAACATATTATTAAATATTTAGTAAATGGATTTATTTATAACTACATCTGAGAAGATGGATAGTTCTTATGAAAGTGGAACATTGAAAAGTCCACTGAGGAAAATGCCCATTATCGCTAGGAAAATGCATGCACTAAACCAACTAATTACCTCATTATCAATATGGTTTCTTCCCATTTGCCAGTTATTAAAAACCCGAAGACCTCCTAATAATCCAGCCAGTGCTCCCAAGACAAATACGAGCTTGGAGAGGGCTATAAAATTACTTGTCATCTGGGCCTTTGAGGCATTGATTTCCGCAATTCCCGGAGGGGTTCCTTGCGGAAAAGAGAAAAGGCAGGTAAACAGAAATATCAGGCAAAAAAGAGGGAGTATTTTTAAGATTTTCATCAGAAAACCACTCCTTTTTTCATTTCGATTGCATCCGATTTTGCCAATGAAAACAAGGCGCCGATGGTGCTCACTCCTCCTGTTGATTTTACGATATTTTCATTCAACAATTCTATTTCCTCTGTGTCCTCCTCACTATTGATCCACTGCTCTTTGGGGTTAGCAATGGGTGGAGATGGGGGATTCGATTTTTCTATTATTGGCTGATCATCTTCCACGATGGTAACTGGTTCTGGAAAGGCTGAAGAAAACTCGGGTTGAAAAGAAAATAATTCCCCATTGGTGGCATCAAATAATTTTTGTGGGTTTTTGAATACGTCCAGTAGGATAATGAACGCATAATAAACCACATACAGAAGTGTGAGATATAGGATAAAGTCTGTCCAATTCATGGTTGTATATTTTTAAGTGATTCTTTGATTTCTTTAATTAGTTCTGGGTTCTTTTCCAGAAATTCCAAACACAAAAAGTTGATGAAAGAAGTGACCTCAATTTTGAATAATAGGGGGAGTAATTTTAAGACTTCTTCATTCCTATCATCTATTCTAATCAGTCGTTTGTGTTCACCTTCTACCTTGAAACCCCTTAGGCTTTCTAAAAGCCCTGATAGCTCTGTCCCTACCGGAATTGCAGTATATTTCTTGGGCATTTTAGTCAGGCTGCTCAGCTCTTCCTTTGAGGACTTAGACTCATCCCTGATACTGCTTACCAGATTTTTTATATAGTTGCTTCCCATCAGTCCTGCTCAATATGTTCTTTAAATAATTTACTGAATATGGGTTCAAGAATGGGAACCAGAGTTTCCGGGGTATAGGAGGTGGTCAGTCTTTGGAAATCTATTCGATCCGTAACAGGGGATGTGATTTTTCCAAATCTTCCCAAAGCTTCATTTACACTTTCCAGCGTTTCGTATTTGACCGAAGATTTGACACGATTTGGAATAAGTATAATCTTGCTTTTTGGATTGATTCTACTCACTACATAGCAAAATTCAAATGTGCTTGTTACGCTGTATTCATCGTAAGAAAACGGACAGATGATCAGTTGAGACTGTCTGAAAATTGGGACCAGATTATCATCATCCATTTTACCTGCAAGGTCAATAACAGTTAATGTAGAAGGCTTTTTTATCGCCTGCTTTTGAATGGATCGGAAGTCTGGAATATCAGCCAATTCAACATCATATA
>JAFMBQ010000044.1 GCA_017858365.1 Algoriphagus sp.
AAGCTATTTAAAAAGTGGTAGTCAAGCAGTCATAATACATAAATCCGGCATTGTAATCCGAAACATGAATCCACGCCCACTCGAATTATCAGCTTGGCTTGGACTTCCGATGACAAAAGGGATTGAAGTCAAAATAGAATATCCATAATACCAAAAAACCATATCCCAATGAAGGACACTAAGTATAAGAACAAGAGTATCAAATAAATTTTAATAGTATGAATTACAAAAAAATGAAAATCACGATTAAATCAATTCTAACGATAGCCTTGGTTATGGGCTTAGGATTCATGGCAAATGCACAGAAAACTTCAAGTGCACCTGCTTCAGCTACTGTCCTTGCGGACTTAACAATCGCTTTGGACGGGACTCAGAACGAAATTGCATTTGGAACGCTTTCTTCAAACTCACCTGCTGCAGTAGTATTAGATGCAAAAGGAACAGCCAATGCAAACACAGGTTCTGTAACGAACGTGGCAAAATTCGACTTGGGTGGTGCTAGTAGTGCAGTAACAGTAAGCTATGATGCTACTGTTACACTTTCTAACACTGATCCAGTGCCAGCTACGATGATAATGACTCCCGAAGTTGTGGGAGCTGCTTTAGCTACTGATCAAGCTACTGCAACTGCTGTGGCAAGTAGTTCACAGGTGACCTTAGCTTCAGGGCTATATTACCTTTGGGTAGGTGGTTCAATTCCTACATTAGCTACACAAGCTACAGGAGTCTATTCAGGTACATTCAACATTGATGTTGAATACAATTAATTAACTAATTGCCGGCAGGAATTCCTGTCGGCTATTTTAAAAAATATCATGAAAAGAATTTTCTTAGTTGTTTTGACCTTTGTTATTCTGACAAAAACTGAGCTCGTTTTTGGGCAGGTTTCGATCGCTCCAACGACCATATTTATAGATAGAAATGGGATAGGCTCTGTATTTATTACCAATCCTGGGGATACGCCACAGGAAATCAATGTGAGTTTTGTATTTGGGTATCCTGGCAACGATGACCTGGGGAATCTTACCATGGTTTATACCGATAGTATTAGAAGTAAGATATTTGGAATTGATGAACGACTACGTGCGTTTCCTAGAACCTTTATCTTAGCTCCTCAGCAACAACAAACGGTCCGACTTCAAGTCAGACCCGATCGATCGCTTATTGCCGGCACTTATTTCACCCGTATCAAAATCACTTCCAATGCGCAAACTACAGATGTAGAGGAAACTGCTCAAAACGAAGTAACTACCAAAGTGAACTTTAAATTTGACCAAGTCATCGCTGCATTTCAAAAAGTTGGGACGGTAGCTACCGGACTAGAATTTGAAGATATTTCAGCGGTTCAATCTGAAGGCCTACTTCGAGTGATTCCTACTTTTAAAACTACCGGAAATTCCCCATTTATCGGAAGTGTGATGGCCACACTCAAAAATGCTCAAAACGAAACAATCGCTGAGCAAGGCCAAACCGTTGCACTTTATTTCTCAGGAAAAAGAGCCGTGGAATTGAAAATACCTGAAAATATTGCTCCCGGAGATTATACAGTTACACTGGTTTACGAAACCAGAAGAGGCGACATCCCTTCCTCAGATTTGGTTCAATCCCCACCCATCTCAAAAACTATCCCCATTAAGTTAAACTAAATCCTAATTAATTTAAAATCATTGTTCAAAACTCAACACACTTGGTGAACAGCCAATGAAAGCATCAAAGTTCTTCCCATTTTATTTGGGTCTAATCTTGATTATACTCAATGTCTCTCAATCGGCTTTTGCTCAAAAAATACCGGATGGAGAGGTATTACTAAATTTCAATTACCCAGCAGTAGGTAATGTCTATCTAAATGGAGTGTTTTTTGGAGAAGTGGCTTATTTACCATTAGGCGAGGTATTAAGTCTTCTAGCTATACCTGCCGAAAAAACAGCTTCGGGAAAAGGCCTGCAGGGTAAGTTTCCTGGGAAAAATGACGATTGGGCTATTGATCCGATTACAAATGAACTTACTATTAAAGGCAAATCTGGCAACCTCGATGCCGACAAATACTACATCGGAGAATTAGACCTTTTTTTACATCCTGATTATTTTTATGAGGTATTTGGAATCACATTCACGGTCAACACCTACGCGCTAAGTGTGAGTATGATATCCACTTCGCCCCTACCTATCGAGGAGCGGAAGAAACGGGAATCAATTCGTCAACAACTCCAAAATCGTTTAAACAACGCAGCGTCTTCCGCTCCATTACTTTACTCCAGAGACCGTAAGGGCTTAGCTCTAGGTGTCTTTGATTATAATCTAAATTATACCAAAACAAATGCAGGAAATAATCTAGGCCTATCATTCAATGCGGGAATGGAGCTCCTGGGTGGTGATCTTCAAGGATCCTATCAAGGGAATTTAAACCAAGGAAATCTCCTGAGCAATTTTGCCGGAGTAAGGTGGAGATATGTCCTTAAAGGAGGCATGCAACCTGAGCGAAATGTGGGAATAGCCAGTATTTCCGTAGGCCAAATCAGTACCACCAGTTTTTCTAATGGCGCCAACTTAGTCGGAGTTTCGATTACTAATAACCCAGTAATCCCCAGATTAGAGTTAGACTCTTTCGTGATCGATGGCACGACAGCACCGGATTCTGAGGTCGAGTTACTAATCGGTGGCCAATTGGTGGATTTTACCCGAGCAAATGAGGTTGGGTATTATCGCTTCAATGCTCCGATCACTTATGGCACAGTACGATTAAGTACTCGGGTCTATACTCCTTCCGGAGAAGTAATCATCCAAGATCGACAGATCCAAGTTCCATTCAGCTTTCTTCCCAAAGGGTTTGTGGGATATAATGTTCAAGCAGGACTTCCTCAATTCACTTCAGACAGTTTAGGAACTGGATTAATTTCCCATGCTGATTTGGCTTATGGGTTGACCAGCACTGTGACCATAAGAGCTGGAATAGATCAAGGTGGTATCTTTGGAGACCAAGAAGTCTATCCTTTTTTTGGACTTTCTGCAAGGATTTTCCAACAATACCTCTTGAATATTGACGCATTGCCTAATCGATATTATAGGGCTTCGGGTAGTGTCTTCTACGCTACAAATACTAGTATAAATGCTCAATTCACCGAGTATAATCCAAATTCCGCCCTCAACTTCAGAGGACAAGTGCGTGATGCTAATTTAAATACGTTTTTCCCTTTAATGATATTTGGGAAATTTGGGGGATTTCGTTTAACAGGTGAACGCATATGGTTTGATACTGGAGAAGGTATAAATAACTACCAAGTAGACTTCAACACACAAATCCGTCGAATGGTCTTCCGAGTAAATTACCGTGGCGGTAGAAGCAGCATACTTATCAGTGAGAATCCCACGCAAAATCAATTTGGATTATTTACTACTTCTTTAACCTATACGCTAGCTCGAACACCGGGAATCCCGGTGTATGTCAGAGGAATGTTTTTGAGAGGACAATACCGTTATTCTACTCTTTTAAAACAGTCGGAATCCATCAGTTTGCTTCTATCACAAACGCTATTCAAAACAGGGAGATTTACGCTGGGATATGACAGGCAAATAGCCCTTAATCAATCCCAGTTTAATGTCGGTTTTTTAATTGATTTTAACTCATTGCGCTCATCCTCGCAATTTAGTAAGCGGACAGGAGGTTATTCTGCTCAGCAATCCTTCAGCGGCTCACTTGCTTATGATCCAACTGGAAACACAGTAATCCCGAGTAACCGTGATCAAATCACACGTTCTGGAATTACGGTTCGTTTATTTGTGGATACCAATGAAAATGAACTGTATGACGAAGGAGAGGAAATCGTGCCAGCCAAGGCTGTTCTTCTGGATCGTTCTGCCAATATATTACTCGGATCTGACGGATTGCTGCGAATTACCCAGCTTCAAAGTTATTGGAAATATAGAATTGATATCGACCTCGCTGCGCTTCCTAATCCAAACCTTGCTCCAAAACTCAAGAGCTTCTCTTTCATAGCCGAGCCTAACCGTTTCCGCGCTATTGATATCCCACTTTATCAGACAGGGATCATCGATGGCACAGTTTTACTTGAAAAGAATGGACAATCCCAAGGTCAGGGTGGATTACGATTGATTTTGCTAAAAAATGGCGAGACCAAAGGGGAAGTGATTCGAACTTTCTCGGATGGAAGCTACTATTCATATGGACTTCTTCCAGGAAAATATACCCTTGAAGTAGATCCAAAGCAGCTGGAATTTATGCAGGCAAGTTCAAATCCTAGTAGGTTGGAATTTGAAATAAAAGCCTTGGCTGATGGTGACTACCTGGAAGGGATGAACATCATTCTACTAGTAAATCCTCAAGATCCTAAGTGAAAAATCTACGAACTAAATCAGCCCATTCTTCTTCAAGCACAAGATTAGGCAACTTCTCTCCTGCCCTTTTGTACCAATAGTCCGCATTCCACTGATCCCCTTCTTTTCGATGGAGATAGGCATGAATCCGAGCGGCACTTTTTCCAGGCAACTGATCTACTTGATCATGCGATTTTTCCCAATCGCCGTGCCCATCATACCAAAGAGCCAAAAGCTCTGGCTTGCCTTGATAAGCTATTGGATCAGTTGCCAAAAATCGCTTGATCAATTCTTCTTTGCTATCCATGAGTTTCATATTTAAGGTTTTTCAAAGAAAACCAAATCTCATAAAGGTTTAACCTTTCGTGATATCCAATTTTCTGATCAACAAATTCCTTCAAAGGAGAAGTTGAATTTAAGTTCGCACGAAATTATCTGAAGAGCAATATTGAAAAAATCACTAAAATTAAATTTTGGTGTCAAGTAGATACACAATGACGATTTCACAAAAACACCGTCAAGTTTTAAATTATTTATAAAAATCTAGAGTTTTGATGGTGGAATTCAAAGTAATCAGCTGATTTTTTGGTTTTTCATCTCAGTTGGTAGCTTGCTGATAAATTATATCTTTGTCCATCAAAAAATTACTTTAGGAATAAATAATCATATGGAACAAGTTCTGATTTACGGAGTCCCGATGTTGGGAATCCTTGGTTTGATTGCAATGGCAATCAAGTCTGCTTGGGTCACTAAGCAGCCTACTGGCGATGAGAAAATGAATGAATTGGCAGGCTACATCGCAGATGGCGCCATGGCATTCTTAAAAGCAGAGTGGAAAGTACTTTCCTATTTTGCAGTCATTGCAGTAATTCTATTGGTGTGGTCTGGAATGTCTGTAGAGACTTCTAGTCCCGTTATCGCCATTTCATTTTTAATAGGAGCCGTATTTTCAGCTTTTGCTGGATATCTAGGTATGAACATCGCTACTAAAGCGAATGTAAGAACCACTCAGGCTGCCCGAACTAGCCTAAAAGCCGCCTTAAAAGTTTCATTTACAGGAGGTTCTGTGATGGGTCTTGGTGTTGCTGGATTAGCTGTATTAGGTATTGGATCTTTGTTTATCATTTTTTACAACGTGTATGTACAAAGCGTAGGTGCCGGTGTGAATGGTGTTGAAATGGAGAAAGCACTGGAAGTATTAGCAGGTTTTTCCCTTGGAGCTGAATCTATCGCACTTTTTGCTCGAGTTGGTGGTGGTATTTATACCAAAGCTGCTGACGTAGGAGCTGACTTAGTAGGTAAAGTAGAAGCAGGAATCCCTGAGGATGATGTTAGAAACCCTGCTACAATCGCTGATAACGTAGGTGATAACGTAGGTGACGTAGCTGGTATGGGAGCTGACTTGTTCGGTTCTTACGTAGCCACCATTTTGGCTACCATGGTGTTGGGTAGAGAGATCGTTTCTCTAGATAATTTCGGTGGGATTGCTCCTATCCTACTTCCAATGGTATTAGCAGGTTTGGGAATTGTCTTCTCGATCATGGGAATGTTCTTCGTAACTATTAAAGATGATAAAGGCGATGTACAGCATGCCTTGAACATGGGCAACTGGTCTTCAATCGTATTTACTGGTATTGCTTCATTCTTTATTGTGCAGTATATGCTTCCAGAGACACTTTCGATCAGAGGCTATGAATTTACCAATATGGATGTTTTCTATTCGATCATCCTAGGATTGGTGGTAGGAACATTGATGTCCATCATCACTGAATATTATACTGCTATGGGCAAGCGCCCAGTATTGTCTATCATTAAGCAGTCGGCTACAGGTCATGCTACTAATATTATTGGCGGACTTGCTGTTGGTATGGAATCTACTGTTTTACCTACTTTGGTGTTAGCAGGTGGTATTTATGGAGCTTACGAGTTTGCTGGCCTTTATGGGGTAGCAATCGCAGCAGCCGGAATGATGGCTACTACTGCCATGCAGTTGGCAATTGATGCATTCGGTCCTATTGCGGATAACGCAGGTGGAATCGCTGAAATGAGCCAGCTTCCAGAAGAAGTAAGAGGCCGAACAGATATCCTTGACGCTGTAGGAAATACTACTGCGGCTTCTGGAAAAGGATTTGCGATCGCTTCTGCAGCATTGACTTCATTAGCACTATTTGCGGCTTTTGTGGGTATTGCTGGAATTGATTCAATAGATATTTATAAGGCGGATGTGCTTGCAGGGCTTTTCGTCGGAGGTATGATTCCTTTTATCTTCTCCTCTTTGGCGATTGCGGCAGTTGGCCGGGCAGCTATGGACATGGTGAATGAAGTAAGACGTCAGTTCAGAGAGATTCCAGGAATCATGGAATACAAGGCTAAGCCTGAATACGAAAAGTGCGTGGAGATTTCCACCAAGGCGTCTCTTCGAGAAATGCTACTTCCTGGAGCCATTACTTTGATCACTCCTATAGTTTTTGGATTTGCTTTTGGACCAGAAGTACTTGGTGGTCTATTGGCAGGTGTGACTGTTTCAGGAGTATTGATGGGAATGTTCCAGTCCAATGCCGGTGGTGCTTGGGATAATGCGAAGAAGTCATTTGAAAAAGGTGTAGAGATTGACGGAGAGATGTATTATAAAAAATCTGAGCCACACAAAGCGTCAGTAACTGGTGATACGGTAGGTGATCCTTTTAAAGACACTTCTGGACCATCCATGAATATCTTGATCAAATTAATGTCAATTGTGGCTTTGATTATTGCACCTCATATTTCTGAAGGAACTCATGGTGATTCAATGTCAGAGAAAGTAGAGATCAAAAAAGAAATTCGATACGAGGATGGAAAGAAAATTACTACAGAAACTATAACCACAATTAAATAAACTCTAGTTTATTATATTTCAAGAGCTGCATCTTTCGATGCAGCTCTTTTTTTGTGACTTTTTTTAACCACTAGGTTTACTGAGGTTGCAGAAAAGAACCGAGTATAAAGAAAATTAAGAGTGAGATGTTTTTGGTATTTGTATTCGTTACGGCAAAAAATGTAACCGTTATGGGGAGAGTTTTTGCAACCGAGGCAGTTCATGGGATAATTTGATTGAGCTCATTCTTTTATCCTCAAATAAGAATGTACCTACATAATTATAATGGCCGATCGTAGTTAAGGCCGTATGATATAGCATTCAGCACTAACGTTAAAACTGATGATTCTTACGAAGGAATAGATATTGCCCTTTTCTAAAAATCAATCCTATAAACTAGGTAGCCCCAAAAGTTTCATAAAATCCATAGGCTACAAATTTGGACTCAGTTAGACTTTCATCCCTATTTTTTGAAGACACTATTCGTGGATAAATTTATGATTTTCTTACTATTATCATTTTCTGCATTTTTATAAAATTAAATGTCGCAAAAAGTGGCTAAAACGAATAATCTTGTTGTTGAACCTAAAGATAAGCCTCTCATCAAAAATCAGCTTTAAGAAATGCCCTAAAACAAAGTTTTTTTATTAATTTAAGCAGTAGATAGGGATATCTATTGCAAGTTATCCAATTTTTGGATGTTTTTTTTACCATTTATTAAACTAACCAGACTGCTCTTTTGGAGGGATAAAAGAGAAATCATTACATGGTTTAGAATCAAATCTCGAAAAATAATGCACAATCATGCATCGGTTTTATAAAAGCTGAAAAAACTTGCAAGGGCCTAATCGCCAAAAACTAAACCAATTCAATAATTAAAACAAAAAACACATGAAGAAAAGCTACCCTATATCATTGCTTTTCCTTTTAGGTTTTCTGCTCAGTGTGCCTATTTACGCACAGCAGAATGTGAAAGGAAAAGTCTCAGCCAAGGAGGATGGTAATCCACTCCCCGGCGTGAGTATCGTTATTCAAGGCACTACCACAGGTGCCGTGACAGATTTAGATGGAAATTATTCCATCACCGTTCCCGGAGCCCAATCCGTATTAGTTTATTCATTTATTGGATTCTCTACAAAAAATATTACGGTAGGTAATTCCAGCAAGATTGATGTAATTCTCGCAACTGAAGAATCCGAGCTAGACGAGTTCATAGTGACCGCCTTCGGTATTTCTCAAGAGAAAAAATCGTTAGGATATGCTGCACAAAGCATCGATTCGGAAGCGATCACCACATCAAGACAGCAAAATGTAGTAAATGCACTACAGGGACAAGTTGCCGGGGTACAAGTAACTAATTCAGGCGGCGCCCCAGGCCAGTCGGCTAGAATCATTATTCGAGGAATCAACTCACTGGATCCATCCGCAGATAATCAGCCACTTTTTGTGGTGGATGGTGTACCTGTAGATAATTCCACAGTAGAATCAACTGGTACTCCTAGGGGAATGACCAATCGAATTGCGGATATAAATCCCAACGATATCGAAACGATGTCGGTCCTGAAGGGTGCTGCTGCTACGGCACTTTACGGTGTCCGAGCGGCAAATGGTGCGGTAATCATCACTACCAAAAAAGGAAAAGCTGGAGAGGTTCGTGTGAATTTCAACAGCTCTATCGGGTTTGACAACTTGGTGAAAAAACCAAGACTTCAAGATCAGTATGGTCAGGGGTTTAGTGGAGAACGCGATGACTCCAGTTTTTGGCCTTCTTGGGGTGCAAATATTGCAGAGGAAAATGATCCAAACTATAGATACCAAGACAACTGGACAAGAGCCTTCGATACAGGAATGCAGGTTGATAATAGCTTAAGTGTATCAGGGGGAAGTGACAAAGCTACATTCTATGGCTCATTTGGCCGATTGGATCAAGAAGGAATTATCCCGTTCTCATCTTGGAACAGAACCACAGCCAAACTTTCCGGTACGGTGACCGCTAGCGAAAAATTCAATTTCTCCGGGTCGATCAATTATTCCAACTCAGGTGGCAATCGCGTGCCACACGACCGATTCCTAGAGCGGATGATGTACTGGTCTGAGACTACGGATGTGCGAGACTATATCAATGAGGATGGTACTATGAAGACCTATAGCAATACTAATCCAATCTACGATGCAAGATTTGCAACCTATAAGGATGACGTGAATAGGATGATTGGAAATATCAATTTCAATTATAGCCCGACAGATTGGTTGATGTTCTCCTATCGATTAGGAACTGACTTCTACTCGGACGCAAGAGAAGAAATCACACCTGGACCTATGGGAATTGATGGAGAAGTACCGTTAAGTTCTACGGGTTTTATCGAAGAAACGCGAATCAATAGCCGCGATTTGACTTCAAACTTTTACATCACTCTAAAAAAGCAGTGGAATAATGACTGGAATACCCAACTGAGACTTGGAAATGACGTCTTTGAGCGGAAATTTGATCGAGTGAGCCTTTCAGGTTCTAATTTTGTGATTCCGGGATTTTACAATGTCAACAATACTACTCAAGTCTTTGCAAGCCAAGGCAAGTCCATACGTAGGCTGGTAGGTTTCTACGGAGATTTGATGGTGGATTATAAAAATTTCATTTTCCTAAATGTGACTGGAAGAAATGATATGTCTTCCACCCTTCCAACTGATAATAATTCTTTCTTTTACCCATCGGTAAATTTGGGTTATGTATTTAGCGAAAACTTCGATCTTCCTAGCTGGATCACTTTCGGGAAATTTAGAGCTTCTTGGGCACAGGTAGGAAAGGATACCAACCCGCATATTTTAGGAACAACCTTCGTCTCTCCTTCGGTATTCCCACTTAATGGCCAAGTAGGTTTTTCCAAAAACTCGGTATTTGGAGATCCAAACTTGAAGCCTGAACGGACAACATCCGTTGAATTTGGAACCCAGTTTGCCTTTTTCAACAACAGAGCAAACCTTGACGTGACTTATTACAAGTCAAATTCAAAAGATCAAATTATTCCGGTACCGATTTCTGATGCCACTGGCTTCTCTTCCTACATCACCAATGCAGGTGAGATCGAAAACAGCGGATGGGAAATCGTGATAGGTGGTACCCCGATCGAGCGTGGCGACTTCCGTTGGGATGTCAGTGCGAATATCACCACCAATAAAAATGAGGTGAAAGGCATCCGAGAAGGAATCGACCAGATTGTAGTCGGATCTCAATTTGGGTATGCTGGCGCTTCGGTGACCATGATTCTGAAAGAAGGTCAGGCCTATGGTAATATCTATGGCAGCTCCTATGTAAGACCCGACGCTCCTGAAGGTACAGAAACCTTGGATACTGATCTACCCCAATTGATCGGTGCAAATGGATTCCCAGTGAGAACTGGAAGTCAATTAATCTTAGGAAATGCTGTTCCAAAGCTCTTTGGAGGCCTTCGCAATCAATTTTCTTACAAAGGATTTGAGTTTTCATTCCTAATAGATTTCCGATCAGGATTACAGCAATATAACCAGTTTGGCAATTTCCTATCTGCTTTCGGAAAACAAGAAGACTCCAATCGAAGAAATGACACAGTCATATTTCCAGGGGTTTTGGCAGATGGTTCTCAAAATACCAAGCCAGTTTTCTTGGGTCAGGGAGTTGGTCCTGATGGAGTAAACTACGGCGCTGGCTATTGGAGAAATAGCTTTAGAGGAGTATCTGAAAACTTTGTAAATGATGCCAGCTTTATCAAGCTAAGAAATATCACGCTCGCTTATAATTTGAGTTCAACAGTCTTGGAACGAACTCCTTTCCGAACCGCTCGATTCTCTGTGGCAGCGAATAACATTATTCTTTCTACTCCTTGGGATGGATTTGACCCAGAGTCGTTTTCAGCTGGTGCAGGCGGCAACGCAGTAGGATTAACCGGACTTGGATTCCCGGGTGTGCAGAGTTTCTTCTTCACCTTGAATTTGGGACTATAAACCTCTAAAAATCAGAAAAATGAAATTAAATAATAAGATAAGAGCAATATTGGGTGCGTCCTTGATCCTTTCGGCTTCGGCATGCGAAAGCTTCCTCGATGTCAACGAAAACCCAAACAACCCGGAAGATGCGCCTATCGCTGGTTTGATGACTAATATTACGTATGAGACTTCACTCAACGTATTCCGATCAGGCAGTGCGGTGAGCAACTATGTACAATACCTTGCCTCTCCAAATCCAGATAGTGGTTCAGATACTATGGAACGGTTGGATTTCAGTGGAACTTGGTTCAGTCTTTACAATGTGATGACTGACTTGAACGAAATGAATAAAAAGGCAGAAGCTGCAGGCTCACTCCATTACTTAGGAGCTGGTCAGATTTTGATGGCATTGAATCTTGGTATGACTGTAGATCTATTTGGAAATGTACCTTTCTCAGAGAGTTTCAACTTCACCACAGTAACCCCAGCCTACGATGATGACCAAGTCCTTTATGGGAATGTGATCAGTCTGTTGGATCAGGGAATCGCAAATCTAAAGGGCACGACGTCAATTTCTATCGGGAATGATGACTTCATCTATGGCGGTGATGTGTCTACTTGGATCAAATTTGGCAATACACTAAAAGCTAGATACCTGATTCATACCAAAGGAAAAGCAGGTTATGATGCCAATCAAGTACTGACAGCGGCAGCAGCGGGATTCACCACTAATGCAGATAATGCACAATTAGAGTTCTTTGAGCAGCGATTCAATCCTTGGGCTCAGGTAGCAATCAATAATGCTAACTTATTGCTTGGTGGCTGGATTTCAGAGCAGTTTATTCAGGCATTGGATGGCACCAGTTACCCCACAGTGGATCCTAGACTTCCCTTGATGGTGGGAACTACCAATGAGGGTGAATTTGTGGGAACTGTAAATGGCGCAGGTCGTGGCAATGCTCCAGAGCAAGGTGCTCGATCAACTTTGATCGCTGGGCAGTATTATACTTCCACGCTTTCCCCTTTGCTTATAGCTACTTATGCCGAATTAAAGTTCATCGAGGCAGAGGCAGCTTTTGCAACAGACAAGCCGAAGGCTTATGATTCTTACCTCAAAGGAATCAGTGCACATATGGATATGCTAAAAGTAAGTGCAGCTGACAAAGCGGCTTACCTTGCTGCACCTAGTGTGAGTATGGGGGCTTCGGCTCTTACGCTGGATGATATCTTCAAAGAGAAATATGTGGCCATGTTTTTACATCCAGAGACTTGGAATGATGCCAGAAGAATTGATTATGCCTACAAGAATTTCACTCCTCCTGCGAATCTGAATCCAAACCTAAGCGGTAGCCTAATCAGAAGATTAGCCTATCCTGATAGTGAGATCAGTCGAAACGGATCAAACGTTCCTTCCGTGACTCTACTAGATCGAATCTGGTGGAACCAATAATTTTCTAGAACCAATCAAGTCTCCTGCCGCTAAAGCAGGAGACTTTTTTTATATTAAATCCATGAAAAAAGTTATCCTAGGTTTAGCTGTCCTAATCAGTTCCTGTGCGGTTCAAAAAATCAATAAATCATTTTCCAAATCAGAAGTCTTTGAGCAAGGGCATTTGGGATTTATGCTTCTGGATCCTGATAAGGATAAAGTATTGGTTGATATCAATTCTGATAAATATTTTATCCCAGCATCTAACACCAAGCTTTTTACATTCTACACTGCCTACACTGTTCTGGGAGATGAGCTGGTAAATGGATTGAATTATCTGGAAAGAGGTGATTCGTTAATTTTCTGGGGCACTGGAGATCCTAGCTTTCTTCATCCCGATCTGAAAAATCAAGTCGCGCTGGATTTTTTGAAAAGTCAATCCAAATCGCTCTACCTCTTGGATAACTTTGATCAAGTCAAAGCCTTTGGTCCGGGTTGGTCATGGGATTGGTACAATTACTATTATGCGACGGAGCGGTCGGCTTTTCCGATTTATGGAAATGTGGTGCGATTTGATAAAAATGAAGAAGATTCAAATTTTGAAATTATCCCAAGCCTTTTCAAGAATAGGCTGAAGCCCGAAAAAAATGAAAACTGGAAAAGCTACAATTTTGAGCGAGACCGCTACGAAAATCTTTTTACCTACCAACAACCAGCTAAATGGGAAGGTACTTTTGAAACTGATATCCCTTTAGTCACCTCGCCTGAGATGACTGCTATTTGGCTTGGCCAAGAACTTGACAAAAAAGTCACTCTGATCAAAAATGACACTTACCTCAAAGGAAATCCTAAAAAAGTCCAGACCTCAGCTGCAGATAGTATCTATTCGCAAATGATGAAAATCTCTGATAATTTCCTAGCGGAGCAACTCCTGCTTTTAGTTTCTGATCAATTGAATAACACACTCAGCACCGCTGACGCAATAGCCTATGCCAAAGAAAATCTACTGGCTGACCTTCCTGACGAGCCATTATGGGTTGACGGATCAGGGCTTTCTGCACGCAATATGTTTACTCCGAGAAGTATCATCGCTTTGCTGGGAAAGATAAGGGCTGAGGTTCCACTCGAAAAAATTAAGGCCTATTTCCCAGCCGGAGGAGAATCAGGTACGATCCGTAATTGGTATAAAGCCGATGAGGGTCAACCTGCCTATATTTATGCGAAAACCGGATCTCTTTCCATGAGTAATGCTTTGAGTGGCTATCTGATCACCAAAAGCGGTAAAGTGCTCCACTTTTCCTGCATGATGAATAATTACGCTAAGCCTTCCAGCGAATTAAAGAAGGAATTGGAAAAGATCCTTTACCAAATTCATGACACCTATTGAGGTTTGAGGATCCTAAAATCCTTTTAAAAGCCAAAAACTCCCCCTAAAGAAAAAACTATGAACGCACTTCGCTCCCGGTTCCTTTTATCCCTTTTGATTTTTGTTTGCTCCTTTCAGCAGCTTCTCTCCCAATCCTTCACCATGGAGCAAGTAGCCAAATTCAGCTTTCCTTCTGAGTTGACCTCTTCCCCATCGGGCGAAAAAATCGCTTGGGCCATGAATGAACAGGGAAAGCGAAACATTTATTTTGCAGAAGGCCCAGACTTTCTACCCAAGAAAATGACTCCTTTTATGAATGATGATGGGCAGGAAATCAGCAGCTTGCAATTCAGCCCGGATGGAAACTGGCTGGTATTTGTCAGAGGAGGTGATCATGGCGGTGGAAATGCATCCTCCACAGTCAATGCAGAAAACCTTACCCTACTCCCAAAAGTGGAAATCTGGAAAATCAATTTGTCTACGGGAGTTTTGACTCAGGTTATGGAAGCAGATTCTCCAGTGGTTGGATTTCCAGCTCGCTTGATTTTTTTGAAAGGTGGACAAATCTGGGAAACTGATTTGAATAGCGCTGAAAAGCCAAAGCAATTATTTGAAGTCAAAGGAACTGTCAACGGGATGCAGTTTTCTCCGGACGGAAAGCAATTAGCCTTTACAGTAAACCGTGGAAGCCATTCCATTTTAGGAGTCTTCAAGGACTCTGCCACTCCTATCCGATGGATGGAGGCTTCCTTTCACCGGGACTCCAATCCCCAATGGTCGCCGGATGGTAAGTCAATTGCTTTTATCCGAACCCTAGGTGGCAAAGGCGCAGCTTTTCCACTGCTGGAACCGCGTCATAATCCATGGGAGATCTGGGTGGCAGATTTAGCTACCGGAAAAGGAAAGGAGCTCTGGAAATCTCCTGAAACACTTCGCGGATCCTACTACAACCCTTTTTTAACTTTCGCAACTGCTGACAAAATCATCTTTGAATCCTACCAAGATGGCTGGCAACACCTGTATTCACTTTCACTTTCCGATCAAAAAGTGACGGCTTTAACTCCCGGGAATTATATGGTGGAGCAAATAAAATTAAGCGCTGACAGCAAGAAGCTGACGTTTTCGGCCAATACTGGAGATAGTCCACAAGACTTAGATCGGAGACATATTGGCTCCATTGATTTGGCCTACAACAAATTGAATTGGGAAACTTCAGGAACCGGAATCGAAGCTTATCCCGTTTGGGTGGGCAATACCGGTAAAATGGCTTTTTTTAGTGCAACAGCCCAACGATCTCATTTGATTGCTTTGAAAGAAGGGGCAAACACTAAATTATTACAAGAAGATTTAATCCCATCGGACTTCCCTCAAAAAAGCTTGGTCACTCCAAGACAGGTCAGCTTTCGAGCTCCGGATGGAACAACTGTCTATGGACAGATTTTTGAAAAAGAAGGAGGCGCTGCAAAAAAGCCAGGAGTAATTTTCGCTCATGGCGGACCACAGCGTCAGATGCTTTTAGGCTGGAGCTACATGGATTATTATTCGAATACCTACTCGATCAATCAGTATTTGGCTGAGTTGGGCTTCGTGGTGCTTTCGGTGAATTATAGACTTGGTATAGGCTACGGGTACGAGTTTCATCGCCCAGCAAATGGCTATCATCAGGGAGCTGTCGAATATCAGGACATCAAAGCCGGAGGAGAATATTTGGCGAATTTGGCTCAGGTAAATGGGGATAAAATCGGGATTTATGGAGGAAGCTACGGTGGTTTTTTGACTTCATTAGCACTAGCAAGAGACTCTGATTTATTCAAAGTTGGGGTAGACATTCATGGAGTGCACGATTTGGATGGACGATATGATTTACCTGAAACTTATGAGGTCGCTCCAGACTATGAAAAGGCGAAGAAAGTTGCATGGGAATCCTCTCCGATTTCAGATCTGGCATCCTGGACTTCTCCCGTTCTATTTATTCACTCAGACGATGATCGTAATGTCAATGTCAGTCAGACAGCCGACTTGATTCGAAGATTTGAAGAATTGAAAATGCCCTACGAATCCATACTGATTCCTGGAGATACGCATCATTGGATGAAGTGGGAAAACATGGTACGCGTGGATCAGGCAACGGCTGATTTCCTCAAAAAACATTTAATGGACTGATGCTAAAACTACTTGACATCCATCACATTGCTATCATTTGCGATGATTACGAGCGATCCAAAAAATTCTACACCGATGTGTTGGGTTTGGAAATTCTTCAAGAAATCTATCGCGCAGAACGAGATTCATTTAAGCTTGATTTGGCTTTAAATGGAAACTATGTGATCGAGCTTTTTTCATTCCCAAATCCTCCCAAGCGAGTTTCGAGGCCTGAGGCTCTTGGTCTTCGACACCTTGCCTTTTCAGTAGGTGATTTGGAAGAAAGTATTGAGTTTTTAACGGATTATGGCATAGCTACAGAATCTATCCGCATAGATGAGACCACAGGAAAACGATTCACATTCTTTGCGGATCCGGATGGGCTACCTATCGAATTCTACGAGGTCTGAACAATTGGCACTAAAAAAGCCCGATGGAAATTTGGACTAGCCCCCAAAAGTTGGACGGTTTAAGAAAGATTTAAATTTAGTGAA
>JAFMBQ010000474.1 GCA_017858365.1 Algoriphagus sp.
GAAGTCTATCTGAGCCTCCTGCCTGAAGCTAATCCAATCAGTAGCTTTTCCAATCCAATTCAAGCGGCCAATGAGTTGTATTACTTGGCTTTTGTCAAGGGGAACTTTGAGCGGGAAAAGTCTGCCCTTTTGAAGAAATATCAGGATCAATTGAAGCGCCTTCACTCCTACCTAGAGAAGTCAAGCAATAAACTGGAGGAACTTCAAGAAGCAGCTCCTCCCTCAGAGCTTGCGGATGTAATCATGGCTAATCTTCATCAATTTCAACATGGAATAAATGAGCTGGAATTACTCAATTTCTATTCTGGAAAATCTGTAAATGTCCAGCTAAAACCCAATCAAAAACCCCAAGATCTGGCAGCTTCGCTCTATAGAAAAAGCAAGAACAGAAAGCTAGAATGGGATCAATTAGCTAAAAATATTTCGTTGAAGAAAACACAATCCGAACAACTGGAACATAAAATCCTTGAATTGGAAGAGGTAAATGACTTTAGAGGGTTTAAGACGTTTAAGAAGGGGAATGGGGAAGACAAAGTTTTACAGAAAGTTGCAGAAGTACTTCCGTTTAAGGTATTTGAGTTTGAGGGATACACCATTTGGGTAGGTAAATCTGCAGCAGCGAATGATGAAATGTTACGAAATTACACCAAAAAGGAAGACTTGTGGCTTCATGCACGAATGGTCGCAGGCTCACATGTACTCATCAAAAAAAGCATCACTCAAAGCATCCCACAGCTAGTATTAGAGACGGCAGCTCAGCTTGCCGCATATTATTCAAAAAGTAAAACAGACTCTTTAGCGCCTGTGATATATACTCCAGCAAAGTTTGTCAGAAAAGTAAAAGGATCAAGCCCTGGATCCGTAGTCGTAGAAAAAGAACAGGTAATCTTAGTAAAGCCAGCCAGTCCAGAAAAAATTTTTGGAAAAGGGAATTAGTATCGGGGATAGCTCGGTGGTGGAACTGGCGCACCGAGACTGATTTTTTTAAACCCTCTGACCAAAATAAAAGTCCCGGCGATTCCAGTGGCACCTCCGACATAGAGTAAAGTCTTGCCCAGCTGAGGCTCAGTACCCAAGAGCTGACCACCAATTATTGTTACCGTATACCCTATCGTAGCGACCAAAATCCCCGATTTCAATTGCTTCTGAGATTGGGCTAGGTTCAATTTGACCTCGTACATATCTTGCTCTAATTCGATCACCGCTCGCTTGAGTGAATCAAGTGACGGTAAATTTCCAGTTTGTGCGTAAGTACTGAAAGCTATTAAAAATATAAAGCAGATGCTTAGCCCAATTCTTAGAGACATATGTTTATTGATTAATCCAATTTTTAAACTCATTTACTCTTTCACGAGCTACCACTATCAGATCATCACTTTTTGAATTCATCGATAGAACCAGCCGACCGTTGAAATAAGGTTTGATTTCAACCAAAGAGTCTAAGTTAATAATCATTGATCGATTGACTCTATAATATTTCATCGGATCAAGAAGCTCACATTCTAATTCATTCAAGGTATAGTCGATAAGTTGACGCTGCGCGGAACCATTTTCGACTAGGAAGGTCACCCCGCTTTCAGAATAAAAGTAGCTGACATGATCTACCATTACAAATGAAAATCGATTCCCCAGTTTGGTGAGAAACCGCTTTTTATAAGATTTTTGAACATAATTGGCCAAAAAACCTGAAATAAACTCTTTGCTGATGGGTGAAGCTTTAAACTGTTGGGCTTTTTGACAAGCCCTAACTAATCTATTTTCATCGATTGGTTTAAGCACATAATCGATACAGTTGTGATCAAATGATTGGAGCGCGTATTGATCATATGCAGTGATGAAAATAACTGGGACATCTACTTTCTTTCCTTCAAATGCTTTGAAGCTCAGGCCATCAGCCAAATGAATATCACATAGAACTAGATCAATATTTGGATAGGCAGACCAAGCATTTTTAAATTCTTTGATACTTTGGGCAGTGTCCAAAATTTTCCAATCTAGGAAATTCCTAGCCAAAATACTGGTAATTCGTTGTTGAGCTAGTGGCTCATCTTCTACTAAAAGTATGTTCATTGGTTCCTATTAAAGGTAATACGACCCTAAAAGAATCTTTGAGATCGATAATTACGATCGATAATTCTAGAAACCTATATCTATCGGATATGTTTTTAAGCCCTATGCCGGTAGACTTTTCTTTGCTCAGTTTAGGCTGTTTTTTGTTGAAAATTTCGATTTGATCACAGCTGCATATTATTTGGATTTCCAAAGGCTCCTTGACCGTGAAATAATTGTGCTTCACTGCATTTTCCACCAAAAGCTGAAGGACTGCTGGTGGAATCAATTTCTCTGGACAATCCATTTCCAATTGGAGATCGAATGAAAGCGAATCTTTAAATCGAATTTCAAGCAATTCCAAATAGCTCTTCAAAAAATCAATTTCTTCAGCAGCAGTGACTAATTCCTGATTTGTATTATTTAAGATGTAGCGGTAAATAATACTGAGACGCTGTAAATAGGCATCTGCTTGCTTGACATCCTCATGAATCAGAACTGACAACGCGCTGAGATTATTGAAGAAAAAATGTGGGTTCAGCTGTGTATTGACAGATTCTAATTTTGCTTGTGTGTTAAGAGTTTTCAGCTTTTCTGTCTCAACACTTTTCTCATTGTACTTTTTGTTAAAGAAAAAGATCGCATTGACACAGTTTAAAAAGAGATTGATTCGAAAAGTAAACCCAATCGTAAGCAGAAGATTTTGATAAGAAAAACCAAAAGGACCACCAAAAATCAATCCCGTCAATTCCACTGAGCAGAAGGCAATCAGGGAAACTAGAATCAAACTCCCCATGAACTGAGCAATCAGCGGATGAAGTGCAGAGATTTTTAAAATTAAAAATTTTTCAATTGACCAGTTTGCAAACCAAACTGCATAGGAAAGGACTAGTATGACTGCAAAAAGATCTTTTGTGGGTAAGTCAGCCTGAAAAAGGCGATCTCCCTCTAGCGTGACAATATTCCAAAAAGAATAAAGGCCTAAAAGGCCCGGTAAGATGAATTTGAATCGATTGTTAAACATAATCTTCTAGCTCTTCGCTCGTTCGTTGAATGCCTAATAGCCGATATTCTTTTGCCATTAGAGAAATAAAAGGGACAGAAGAAAATCTGCCCCTTTTATAATTTACTAAAAGATATTATTATAAAGTAGGTAATACTACTCCATCAATCACGTGAACTACACCATTTCTTATGGCTACATCAGCGGCGACTACGCTGTACGTTTTTCCTCCAGCATCAGTTACTTTTACTACATTTCCAGTACGATTCACCTTCAACATTTCACCTGCCAAAGTTGGAACCATTTGGTCACCTTCTGCAAGGTTGAAAGAAAAAGCAGTAGCTGGCACCACGTGAAATCCAAGAACTTTAGTGACTGCTGTTACTCCAAGTGCATCAATCAATCCTTGCAGCGAAGTCAAGTTTAATGAAGTCAATAGATTGGTGAAGGCCTGATTAGTTGGAGCAAATACTGTGATTGCTTCTGCATTCAATAAAGTATTTCCAAGTCCAGCAGCCGTTACAGCTTGCAACAGAACTGTAAGATTAGCAGCAGTTGCAGCTTCTACTACTGTTGGTAACGTATAATTAGGTAGCAATACTCTATCAATCACGTGGACTACTCCATTTTTAATAGCC
>JAFMBQ010000475.1 GCA_017858365.1 Algoriphagus sp.
GAAGTTTTTGCTTATGTCAGAAGAAAAAATGTTGCGATTAGGCCAAGTAGCCAGGAAACTCAACGTGGGAACTGCAACCATCGTGGAGTCCTTGGCCAAAAAAGGCTACGAGGCGGAGAATAATCCGAATTTCAAAATAAATATGGAGCAGGTGGAGCTGCTCAATAAGGAATTCAAATCTTCCGCACTTGATAAGGAAGAGGCATCACACCTCTCGATAGGGAAGCGACATGAGCCGATTTCGCTCGAGCCTGAAGTAATTAGGCCTGAACAAAAAATAGAAGCTGCCCCAAAAGAGCCAGCTCCGAAACCTGCTGCTCCAATTCCAGCACCTACTCCAGTTCCAGTACCTGCTCCGACTCCTCTAGCTGCTCCAGCTCCAGCTCCAGTGCCAGCTCCAGTTCCTGCTCCGACTCCAGCATCTGCTCCTGTAGCAAAGGAAACCCCTAAAGAAGCCCCAGCTCCTGAAAAAATTGAAGCAGAAGCTCCAAAATTGGAAGGAATCAAAGTATTAGGAAAAATTGATTTGAGCAAAAATGTAGCTCAACCTCAAAAGAGAAAGCACAATCAACCGTATCAGCATAAGAAGCCTGATCATACAAAAGCACCTGAGGCAAAAAAGCCAAACCCTCCGCAGACACCAAAAGAAGCTCCAAAACCAGCTCCTGCTAAGCCTGTGGTTAAGGTTGAGCCTAAGGTGGAAACAAAACCAATTGAAAAAGTGGATCAAGTGATTTCAGCAAGAGCAGAATCGCTGAAAGGATTAACGGTTTTAGGAAAGATAGAATTACCGGTAGACCGATCTAAAAAGAAAGGTGGTCCAGTTGCATCCTCCGATGAGCGTGGAAGAGATAAAAAACGACCTAGAAAACGAATTGATAAGCCAGGGGGAAATAGACCAGGAGGACCAGGTCAAGCCCTAGGAAATCGCCCTCCGGCAGGAAATCAAAGAGGAGCTCCTCGTAATGCTCAGCCAGTTAGAGTGCAGAAAGCCGAGCCTACTCAAAAAGAAATCCAGGATCAGATCAAACAGACTTTAGCCAGACTTCAAGGTAAAAGTGGAGGAAAAGGCAAAAGCCGTAGAGATAAAAAGACTGAACGTGTTCGGGATCCAGAAACGGAGACTGCAGATGCAAAAATCTTGAAAGTGACAGAATTCATCTCTGCAAACGACCTTGCATCTTTAATGGATCTAACAGTAAATCAAGTCATATCGGCCTGCATGTCTCTTGGAATGTTCGTGTCGATAAACCAGCGATTAGATGCTGAAGCCATCACGATCATTGCAGATGAATTTGGTTACGATGTTGAGTTTACCAAATCGATTGAAGATGAGTTGGAGGCAGATGTTGAAGATCTTCCGGAAGATTTGGAGGAAAGAGCACCTATTGTCACCATCATGGGTCACGTAGATCATGGTAAGACTTCACTTCTTGATTACATCAGAATGTCAAAAGTGACAGCCGATGAAGCAGGTGGAATTACCCAGCACATCGGAGCTTATGATGTTACTACCAAAACTGGTCATAAGATTGCTTTCCTTGATACACCAGGTCACGAAGCATTTACAGCAATGCGTGCCCGTGGTGCGAAAATCACTGACGTTGCTATTATTGTAATTGCGGCAGATGATAGTATCATGCCTCAAACTAAAGAGGCAATCAATCACGCTCAAGTAGCAGGTGTACCGATGATTTTTGCGATTAATAAAATAGATCGACCATCTGCCAATCCTAATAAAATAAAGGAAGAACTGGCAAATATGAACTTGCTAATTGAAGAATGGGGCGGTAAATACCAATCCATGGATATATCAGCAAAAACAGGTGAGGGTATTGATGAGCTTTTGGAAAAAGTACTCCTTGAGTCTGAGGTATTAGAACTGAAAGCCAATCCTAGAAAAAATGCTGCTGGAACTGTAATTGAAGCTTCTTTGGATAAGGGAAGAGGATATGTCTCTACCATCATGGTCCAAGCTGGAACGTTGAAAATTGGTGATATAATTCTTGCAGGCAAGCATTATGGCCGAGTGAAAGCGATGTTCGACCATAAAGGCAAAAAGTTAAAAGATGCAGGGCCTTCTACTCCAGTTCAGGTTTTAGGACTTAGCGGTGCACCTCAAGCAGGTGATACGATTAAGGTATATGACACTGAAAGAGAAGCTAGAGATATTGCCAACTCAAGAGAGCAAATCCAGCGAGAGCAAAGCATCCGAACCAAGAAGCATATCACATTGGATGAAATCGGTCGTCGATTGGCTATCGGTTCATTCAAGGAACTGAATATTATTATCAAAGGTGATGTTGATGGATCAGTTGAAGCACTTTCTGATTCCTTATTGAAACTATCTAAGGATGAAGTAAAAGTGAGTATCATCCATAAAGGTGTGGGTCAAATTTCAGAATCTGATGTATTGTTGGCATCTGCTTCTGATGCGATTATCCTTGGTTTCCAAGTGAGACCATCTTCGAATGCGAAGAAGCTTGCTGAGCAGGAAGAAATTGAAATTCGACATTATTCGATCATCTACGATGCGATTAACCAAATCAAAGATGCAATCGAAGGTATGCTAGAGCCTACATTTGAAGAGATAATTACTGGTAATATACAAGTAAGAGAGGTCTTCAAGATCACCAAGATTGGAACTGTTGCAGGTTCTTATGTGACTGATGGATTCATCACCAGAAAGAATAAAATTCGTGTGATCAGAGATGGCATCGTAATACACGAAGGTGAGATCGATCAATTGAAGCGATTCAAGGATGACGTAGCCGAAGTGAAAGCTGGCTATGAGTGTGGTATTTCGATCAAGAATTTCAACAATATCGAAATTGACGATACGATCGAAGGCTATGAAATGAGAGAGATTAAGCGTAAAAAGTAATAATTACACAGATATATTAGAGAAAAGGAACAGCATTGCTGTTCCTTTTCTAGTTTTGAGGTATGCTGTTTTCAATTTTAACTTTTCTGAAGATCCTGCTGGTAATTAACCTTATTAGTTTGATAGCTGGCCTCATTAAGCCCGTTTATGTATTATGGTTTTTGGATCGGATGAACCGACTGAAAGTCATTAAATTCTATGGACTTGGAAGTCTTTTGATTTTTACTCTTATAGCTATTTTATGCTAGGGGCTATTTAAAATATAATTTGGCCAGAATGATTCATTCTACCTGATAATTTTGTTTTAATAAATAAAAAGAAATATCTATTGTCATTTGTAAAAAAAATGTACTTATTTTAAGTCGTTAAAAATAAACTCTTGAAGAAAGCAATTGCAATATTTCTATTTGTCTGCTTTGCCATTTATCATTTTGGCTACTACGCTTTTTATTTTTCATATGATCATCATATAGAAAGTCAATGGGTTTCTCAAATTTATGGAGAGGAAGCTCAAGTACAAACTGAGGTTTTAATCGAAGTTCCACTTTCAATGCCATACATGGCGAACCAAGAAGATTTTCAGCCTACAAATACGCCATTCGAAAAAGATGGAAAGTATTTTCGGGTAATCAAACAGCGCTATCAAAATGATACGCTGCAACTGATTGTTTTGCCGGATACTGAGCGTAGAGTTCTGGATAATACTGTTAAGAAATGGATTTCTGTGATTATGGAGGATGAGTTAGGATAGTTCATTAAACTGTGTCTAGGTTTAAATTTATGTTTCAAAGGACTGGCAG
>JAFMBQ010000476.1 GCA_017858365.1 Algoriphagus sp.
CTGAACGTCTGAATTTTCCAAAGCTTGCAGTACTGTCTGAGCGTCTTTTTCATTTTTAGCCGAGGCTAAGGCGAGAGAACTTAGAAACTGATCCGGGATTTGTGGGGATGGATTAGCTAAAAGGCTGGTGAGCAATTCCGCTGCGTAAGTACCTGTGGCCAAGGTATAAGCAGCAAGGTTCCAATCATCGGAGGGAAGGGTAACTGCTTTTTGAATGGCATTCAATATTTCCGATTTAAGTTCGCTGAGCTTTTCTGGCTCCAAGGTAGAAAGGGATAGCGCCGCCTGCATCCGAACTCGGCTATCGGAATCGTTTAATAGGGCCAAACCAGCTTTTGCAAATTTTGGATTTGCGTTCAATTCTTGTTCTGCGACCAGCAAGGCAGTTTCGCGGATACTTGGTGAGGCATCCTGCATGGCAGCCAACAAAGTGTCTTCCTCCAGTTCATTCTTTACACTCAAAATCCATAGGGAATGAAGCTTGGCAAAATCGCCCTCCCCAAGCAATCCCGCTTTCAATTGATCAAGCGTTTCTTCCGTAAGGGTTTGACCGAGCAGCAAGCGATGGGCCGTATTCCTAACCCATTGATTCGAATGTCTTAGACTTTTCACCAATCCTTGCTGCGTTTTGAATTGATCCACATCAAATTGGGTTTTTACGCCCTCTTTTGAAATGCGATAAATACGTCCTTGATCTTTGCCTGCTTCCAGGTCCAATGTCTTTTCTATCTCATCTGGAATCCATTCGGGGTGTTCGATCACTTTGCGGTACATATCGACCACATACATTCCACCATCTGGACCTACAGTCATGTTTACCGGACGAAAGGAGCGATCAGAGCTAGAAAGGAAATCCCGCTTTTCCAAAACCCTGGAAGCAGTAAACCCGGCTCCATTGGATTTGATTTTATCCACATGGATCAAATTGAGCACCACATCTGCCACCCAAACGGTATGGTCAAAATCCTCCCCAAAAGCGCCACCCCCATAATAACTAATGCCGCAAGCTCCGGAAAAATAACCTGATTGCTCGGGATGATTCACGCGGGATTCCTGCTCCCCAATCGGGTAGATACGCGCAAGGCCATTCTCCTCATGATCGGAAATGTTTTGGAGCGTATGCTTTTTCAGAGTTTGTCGACCTTGCATATAGCGATCTGGAAAGACCAGTTGGGAGATATGCTCCAGGTTATGGGTTTCAAATACACGTCCATATTCATCGAGCGTAAGACCGAAGCCACCGGAAGATTCCCCTAAGCGTTCGAGCGTTTTCGTCTCCAGATTGAAGCGGAAATCCTGACCACGTAAATCCATCTGGCTTTTAGGATCATCCCACCAATACGGCTTGCCATCATTGCCGCCATTGGCAGCATAAATCCAATTATCCAGTCCAAGGGTGAGACCATTATAATTGTGCTGCAGATTCCCGGTGGAAAACCCACCCATCAACGTATCTACCGCTTCAGGGATATAATCTTGATTGTCATCACGTACAAAAAGCAGGTAGGGAGGAGCGGCCACCAACAGCCCTTTTTCATAAGGCATAAATGAATTGGCAAGCTGCAGGTTTTCGATAAATACGATTTTATCGTCATATACACCATCCTTGTTCTCATCTTTCATGACCAAGATCCGACTTTGCTGGTCTTCGAAAGGATAACCCGGCATTTCGAGCACCAAGGCATCACCCAATTCATTAAACTCCAAATCCACAGGATCTTTTATCAGGGGTTCAGCGGCTACCCGCTCCAGTGAAAATCCAGGTTCAATTTGAAAACCTTCCGGCACAGTATTCGGCTCGCAGGACAAACAAAGAAGCCCAGCGCTTAAAAATAGAAGCTGAATCGGGACAGCAAACAATCGTTTCATAAGAGCAGGTTAGGATTAAGTTTGAGATAGGGATCACAAAGCCTGCTTAAAATAATAAATTTTTGGTGGATGAAAACGGATTTATTCAAGGGATTGAAAATCCTAAGATTCAAAAACCTTCTTAACGCATTTAGAGCAAAGAATGTGGGGAGGTTCAAGTCGTCTCTACCCAAACAGCATAAATTTTAATTGCCATTTGTAAAGACAAGAACAGCAGCTACAAATCAGTTACTATGCTTCAGATCCCTATTCAACACTGATTACCAATTTCTCAACGCTAATGCTAACAAATCAAGCAAGGATACCGCTAATACTATATAGCCAGTTATTTTGCGAAAGATTTATGCATATTTAGGAATAAAACCTATCCAGAATGAAAAAATTAGCGTTTTCGCTTTTCTTAATTATTTCAGTGATGCAACTTGGGTTTGCTCAACGGGAACTGATCCATGCCAAGCCGGCTACACTAGAACTTGATGAAGATTTCATCAACCACAAAGTGGATTCTATTATGGAAATGGGCATAGCCAGTTTAGCCTTTCCAGGAGCACAAGTTTTGGTAGCAAAGAATGATACGGTGATTTTTCACAAAGCCTACGGTTATCATACCTACGAAAACAATCAGCCTGTCGCATTGAACGACTTATACGATTTGGCCTCGGTGACCAAAATTGCTGGGCCTTTACCCGCAATAATGAAGTTGGTGGACGAGGGAAAGCTTGAGCTGGACAAACCTTTCAGCACTTATTGGAAACCTTGGAGAAACCGAAAAGACAAAAAAGACCTCACACTTCGGGAGATTTTGGCCCATCAGGCAGGTTTAGTCCCCTACATTGTATTTTTGGGAAAAGTGGTTCGGGAAAATGGCAAGATCAAAAGCAGATTTGTACATCAATCACCTAATAATCGATTTCAAGGACAAGTATACGATGGGCTTTATATCAACAATCGTTTTGAGCGGAAAATGAACCGAATCATTAACCGATCCAAAGTCTCCGATGAAAAGAAATACCTGTATTCTGGACTCACTTTTTTGATTTTACCTAGTCTGATCGAGCAACTCACAGGAACCGACTATCAAACCTATTTGGAAGAGAATTTCTATCAACCCTTAGGTGCTCATACCTTGGGATATCTACCTAAGGGGAAAAATTATGTGAACGACATTGTTCCTACCGAAGTGGATTCCCTCTTTCGGAAAACCTTGGTAAAAGGATGGGTACACGACGAAAACGCAGGGCTAAAAGGAGGTGTTTCCGGAAATGCAGGCTTGTTCGCTACCGCGGATGACTTGGCTAAATTGATGCTCTTTTATCAAAATTATGGCAAAGTGGATGGCCAACAGCTTATTTCAGCGGAAACCGTGAAAGAGTTTACCGAAGTGCAATTTCCCGAAAATGAAAACCGCCGTGGGCTGGGTTTTGACAAACCACTCTTGAACAATGCCGAGCTTCCTTTGGCAGAAGCGTATCCTTCCCCTTTGGCAAGCCCCAAAAGTTTCGGTCACTCTGGTTTTACAGGAACTTTTGTATGGGCCGATCCCGAAAATAAGCTCACTTTTATTTTTCTATCCAACCGGGTTTATCCGTCTAGAGATCACCAAAAATTGTACAGTTTGGGTATTCGAGAAGCTTTGCAAGATGTTTTTTATCGGGCAGAACAAGAGTAGTGATTGTAGTCTTCTTTAGCCAACTGTCGAATAGCTGAATGAGTATTTTCACAAAATCGGATCTAATCTCTCCGTCGCGTAGGCGGGCAAGGGGAATTATCCGATGGCCATGTCGGGTCCAATCCTGAACCTAGATCCTAATC
>JAFMBQ010000477.1 GCA_017858365.1 Algoriphagus sp.
TAAAGAATGAATTTGCTAAGCGAAATACTAAAGTAATGGCATTAAGTGTGGATGGATTAGAAAGCCATAAGGGTTGGATTTCGGATATTAATGAGACTCAGGGGACTGAAGTCAATTTTCCAATTATTGCGGATGCGGACAGAAAAGTATCTGACCTCTACGATATGATACACCCGAATTCTAATGAAAATTTCACCGTTAGATCTGTATTTGTGATCGGAAATGATAAGAAAATAAAATTGATGATCATCTACCCTGCCAGTACTGGTAGAAATTTCGATGAGTTGCTTCGGGTCATTGATTCACTTCAGTTAACTGCAAACTACTCAGTAGCTACGCCTGCCAACTGGAAACAAGGTGAAGACGTGGTGATTTCTCCATCGATTAAAAATGAAGATATCCCAGCAAAATTTCCTAAAGGACACACGGTGATCAAGCCTTATTTGAGGACTACTCCACAACCAGATTTATAATATTTGCTTTCTAACCTAGGGAGAGGCTCCATGTGGAGCCTCTCTTTTTTATTTTTTGATAGAGTTAATTATGGCTAGAGCATCTTTGATAGTGTCTCTGATTTCTGAATAGGCACCTTTTGCAATAAGCTCTTTTTTGAATAGCTGAGAACCCATGCCCACACAAAGCACGCCGGAGTCAAACCATTCCCTAATACTCACCGCGTTCGGCTCTACTCCTCCTGTTGGGATAATTTCCACGCTTGGAAGTACCGCATGCACTGATTTAACAAATTCTGGAGTTAGCACATTCGCAGGGTAAATTTTAACTAACTCAGCTCCAATTTCCTGTGCAAAAAACACTTCTGTAACTGTGCCACAGCCTGGAATCCAGGGCAGATTGGCATTTTTACAATATTCACCCAGTTTCGGATTCATTACTGGCGCCACGATGAATTCTGCTCCTAGCTCTGAAAACATTTCTGCCTCCCAAGGGTGATAAATTGTTCCAATACCAAGTGAAAGTCCAGGCATTTGATCAGCTAGTTTTCGAATTGCCGGAAAAATTGAAGGGGCCTCTTTTCCTCGATTGACCATTTCAATGACACGGATCCCACCTTCATAGGCTGCTTCCAATAGTTTTAGACAAATATTTTCTTCAGGGTTGAAAAAAATGGGCATTATGCCAGCTTGATCCATTTTCTGGATGAATGGTGTGGGATTTCTCATTATCGTTTGATTTTACCTATGGACTTTCCTATTACTAATTCATGAATTTCCGCTATGCTACATAGCAGCACATCGCCGGGGACGCTATGTTTGATTGCTCCTGCAGCAACTGCAAAATCTATAGCCTCCTGAGGCTGTAAATACAATAAACCTTGAATCAATCCTCCTGCATAAGCGTCACCAGTTCCTACTCGATCTACAATATGAGTCAAATCATAGGTTTTTGAAGTAAACCAATCATCAGCACTGATCAAGTCTCCGATCAAGGTATTATGAGAGGAGCTGTGGGATGTTCGTTCTGTTTTAGAAATGTATTTCAAGTTTGGGAAATTAGTAAACATATGGAATTTTGCATGTTCAAAGTCTTCAAATTCGATGTTTAAACAAGCTGAAAAATCCCGTTTTCCAGCGATCATAACTTGAGTGAGGGCCATTAATTCGGGCATCACCTCATGTGGATTTTTCCCAAATTGCCATAGGTTACTTCGGTAGTTTAAATCACCGCTGATACTAATTCCTCTAGCACTTGCTTCTTGCAAAGCTTTCAGTGTGAGATCGGCAGATTCCCTGGAAATTGCTGGACTTATCCCTGACCAGTGAAGCCACTCTGCCCCTTCAAAAACTTTATCCCAGTTCAAATCCGTACCGTCAAAGTTTGCAAAGACTGAATCTGATCGATCATAAATGACTTGTGAACTTCGTTGCATTGCGCCTTGCTCCAGAAAGTAAATTCCCATTCTACCTACATAATATTTCACAAAATCAGTTTTGATCCCATTTCTTCGAAGTCTAGCGGAGGCCGCCCATCCAATTTCTTGATCTGGAAAAGCGGTAAGGTGGTAAACCTCATTTCCCCAAAATGCCAAAGCTGCACCTACATTGGCCTCTGATCCACCAAATTCCACATCATAGCTATTGGTTTGGAAAAAGCGATCATTTCCTGGGGGTGAAAGTCGAAGCATTACTTCACCTAGTGTCACAATTTTTTTCATCAGTCAGTATTTTTGTTCTAATTTGAAACAACTTATAAATGCTCAAGCCTATTTTCATGCGAAATAAAACTTTGGTTCTCCATCCCAATGATAATGTTGGAGTAGCCTTGATAGACTTATCGAAAGGTGAGCTTATCAAAGGTTCTCAAAATACGATTAAGATTCAAGACCATATTACTGCAAAGCATAAATATGCTTTGGAAAATTTCCTTCCCGGGGATGATATCTTGATGTATGGAACTACGGTGGGTGAAGCCACACAAGCGATTCCTGCGGGTGGGGCTATTACACTGGCTAACATTCGACATAAAACCAGAAAATACCGTAGCACTTCTCAGAACTACCTTTGGACTCCTCCGGACGTCAAGGAGTGGCAAGAAAAGACATTCCAAGGCTTTCTGAGAGCCGATGGCCAGGTTGGTACAGCCAATTATTGGTTGGTATTACCACTTGTTTTTTGTGAGAACACGAATATCAAATTGCTTCAAGAGGCTTTCGAAAATGCCCTAGGTTTTTCTAAAATCAATCCTTACGAACATCAAATTAGAAATCTTATTTCTGGCTTAGCTAGCCCTTATACT
The DNA here is from genome assembly GCA_017858365.1 of Algoriphagus sp. GTDB lineage: Bacteria > Bacteroidota > Bacteroidia > Cytophagales > Cyclobacteriaceae > Algoriphagus. The sequence goes on from JAFMBQ010000477.1 coordinate 2,755, forward strand.
CAAAAAAGTACGGAATCGGTTACGGTGGAAAGCTCAGAAGCAAAAAACCGGATTTTTGAGAATTTGGATGGAATCCGATTCCTAACTCACAATGGGGGCTGCGGGGGAACTAGAAATGATGCCGAAACACTTTGTGCATTATTGGCTGGCTATATTCATCACCCCAATGTGGCCGGAGCAACTGTGCTTTCGCTCGGTTGCCAAAATGCCGAAGCAAAGATCCTTCAACAGAAACTAGGAGTTCTTGAAAAAGGTGTTAATAAACCTGTTATAATCTTCGATCAGCAGCAGGAAGGCACTACGGATGATTACATCACCAAAGTGATTGCTCAGACTTGGGAAGGTTTGAAATTGGCCAATCAAGAAAAAAGGTCTACTCAGCCAATCAGCAAACTAGTCATTGGGCTGGAATGTGGCGGATCGGATGGGTTCTCTGGTATTTCAGCAAATCCAACCTTAGGGCGTGTTTCAGATTTAGTGGTAAGTAGTGGTGGAAGCGCGATTTTGTCAGAATTCCCAGAGCTTTGTGGTGCTGAGCAAAACTTGATTGATCGGTGTAAAACCACTGAAATTTCCGATAAATTTATTCGTTTGATGGAAGAGTATTCTGCAGCGGCTGAGCGAGTTGGATCTGGATTTGACATGAACCCTAGCCCAGGTAATATCAAAGATGGATTACTGACCGATGCCATCAAATCTTGCGGAGCTGCCAAGAAAGGTGGAACGGCACCGATTTCTGGAGTTTTAGATTACACCGAATATTTATCCTTGCCTGGCTTAAATCTTTTATGCACACCTGGGAATGATGTGGAAAGTACTACAGGTCTAGCAGGGAGTGGGGCGAATATTATCCTATTCACCACAGGATTGGGTACTCCTACTGGAAATCCTATTTGTCCAGTGATTAAGGTCTCAACCAATGAT
>JAFMBQ010000478.1 GCA_017858365.1 Algoriphagus sp.
TTGGAAAAGAGAAGAAAGCTTACCTTATTTCCTTTTGCCGTTTTAAAAGAGATCATTGATCACAACAGTATCTGAAAATTCAATTATTGGCGATTCCATAATTCCACATGTTTATACAGTTCTAAATGTGGGTAAATGGATATGGGATTGCCTAGATATCTATATATATGAATATTTAAATATCCAGATATATAAGTGGTCTAATATTAAGAAGTATTCCAAGCTTATAAAATTAACTATATTTGCAGGCTTTGGACATTTGGCTAGCTAAGCGCGAGTTGAAGAAATGCAAAGACATTTCTTCAGTAAGTGGAAATGATAAATTGGGTTGAGGAACGTTTTGCGTGTTCCCTGCAAGTTGTGTATTTGTGACACAAATTCTGCCGAATTTTTTCACAAACACTTACTTGCCATTCTAATGATTCTTTTCAGAATCATCTTAAATGGAAGTATTTAACCTCGCAACTCAGTTAAATTTTAATAGACTGAATCATGAGAAAATTCAAGGAACAGGATCGAGAAAACATCATTACTATTTTAGTAAGATCCTTTAAAGGGAATAAATCAGTTGATTTTGTTGTCGGGAAGTCAGCAAAAGGAAGAAAGATTTTGATGGAATACAGTCTGGAAAACTGTTTGGAAAACGGGGAGGTATATGTTTCAGATTCAGGAAAATCTTGCGTCTTAATCAAATACTCCGATCAAAAAAGAAAACCCTTAAAGCTATTGATCTGGGATTTGAAACTTGCCTTTCTTGGAATTGGGATACAAAGGATTTCGAAGGTGCTTAAAAGGGAATCAAGCATAGCGGAGATCCAACCCAAGGAGCCGTTTCTTTATGTGTGGTTTATTGGGTCTGAGCCGGAAAGTCAGGGGAAAGGAGAGGGATCTAAACTTCTAAGCTCTGTTATTGACATAGCTAAGAAAAAGAATTTGCCGGTCTGTCTGGAGACTTCCACAGCGCGCAATTTTAAATGGTATGAGAATTTCGGGTTCTTAGTCTATGCTTCTTCTGCTCAATTTGGCTTCCCGTTTTACTTCTATAGAAAGGATGATATGCTATGACGGTATTTGGAACGGAAATGCACCTGGCGACATTTATTTTTGTCGTATTTGAAATCCTGTTTTTTGTTTCTCAGTTGGTTTTGCACCTCGAAAACCCAGAAGATAAAATCCGAAAGTACTATCTCATCCTATTAGTATTGTTGATTCTTTACAATATTGCGGGAGGCCTGTTTCCAGATCCGGATTTCCCTTTGGATATTAATTTACAGATCAATCTTGCCTATGGAACTGGTTTTGCGATGGGTTCCTATTTCCCTTTTTATTTTTATAAGGTATTTGGGTTGCATGATTTGAAATGGCATGCTAAAAGGGGAATATGGATTTTCTTCGTTGCTCCCTTTCTTTTTTCCTTTGGAATCCTACTCCCTTTATCGAATGACCTTTCAAATGTTATTTGGTATGGAATGGCAATTCCTGTCCTTTATGCCATTTATCTTAATACATTGATTTTTTTATTCATCCGAAAAAAGTATAGAAATAATCAGCACAGTTTGGAAGCCATATTAAGTTACGCTGCAATGTGCCCTTGGGTTTTTCTTCCCATATTCAGCTATTTCGGAACTTCGCAGTTTATAGAGGTTATGTTCACGAATCTGGGCTTTGTGGTAATTACTTTTTTGTTTATCCGAAAGATGATTTTTGAAAACAGAAAGGCATTTCAAAAGCTGAATGATTTTGATCGAAAGCAACAGGTAGATCAAAGCACTTTTTTCGGACAAAGATGCTCGGAGTTGGGGCTAACCAAAAGAGAATGCGAAGTTGCTGAACAGGTAACCCAGGGGTTGACCAGCAAAGAGATTGCGGAAATCCTTTTTATTTCAGAAAGAACGGTAAACAAGCACCTTCAGGCGATTTATAAAAAGTCTGATAGCAAAAACAGGGTTGAGCTGATCAACGTGTTAAACTCCTATTCATAATTCATATTTTTGGGTATAAACCCATTGTGTAAGTATATCTGCGTATATGGAAATTCATATACGCAGATATACCTATTTATCACTTTTACGCAATTCTAGGTATTTTTTTTCGCCTGGGGAATCCGATTCTTTACCCCCATCAACATGTAGCCATGAACGGTAAAAGAGAAAATCTCTTTTGGGTATCTGTCAGGTTAAATCCCGATGACCATACCCGATTGAAGGAGGAAAGCAAGTCACTTGGAGTGTCTTTGAGTCAATTGATCAGGATTAAGCTTAGTAATGATCGGAACAAGATCATTGACACCAAAGGCATCCTTAATGCAATTGATAAGATGGTAGCAGAACAGGCTAGGGTAAACAACAATATCAACCAATTAGCCAAGCATGCAAATACCTATAGAGACAAAATTTCTCCCAAGATTTTTCTGGATCATACCGTTCAGATGCAAAAGCATCTTGAATACCGTGACTTCATGAACAAGTTTTTGAAACAGATTTATCAGGCAATCAAATGAGAGCTAAAATTCTTTCTAGTACGAGCACATTCAAGGGGGTAACCTACAACACGAACAAAACCCAGAATGAAAAGGGGGAACTGACCATGCTCCGAAATTTCGGATACCTCCAAGACTCCAAGGATGTAGGACCGAATGAGGTCAAAAACTATCTGATTGCCCATTCGAATAGAAACTCCATTGTCAAGGACAAGCAATTTCATGCTATGATCAGTTGCAGAGGCAGGGAGTATTCCAAAGAAGAACTGACGGATATTGCTTATGAGTGGGTGGATAAAATGGGCTATGGTAGCAATCCTTTTCTAATCGTTTTTCACAAGGATACTGCTAACAATCATGTACATATCGTCTCATCAAGGATTGACATGGAGGGGAAAAAGATCAGCGATTCATTTGAGAAGCTGAAGGCACAGGAAGCGATCAATGAAATCATGAGACTAAATCCCAAGCAAGAAGCACGCAAGGCTGCTGATATGCTAAAGGAATTCAGTTTCAGTACCAAAGCCCAAGGTCTGATGATTCTTGAGAATTTGGGCTTTAAGGTAAGGGAAAAGGGAGAGCAAGTGGAATTGATCAAGTACGGCTCAGTACAAGGCCGGATTCCTAGTTCAGAATTTCACCAAAAGATCCAGTCTTATCAATTGGATAAGTCGCATGTAAATCAGCTCAAGGCGATAATGGACAAGTATTCCAAAGTCTATCAAGCTAAACCTGTTCCGCTGTTTGAACCATCTCCAAGCGGCATAAACAAAAAACAAGTTGGGTACCGCTCAGATTTTGGGGACTTCATCAAAGATAAATTCGGGTTTCAGCTGGTATTTCACGGAAAAGAGGGGAAGCCACCTTATGGCTATTCCTTGATAGATCACGGAAATAAGATCGTATTAAAGGGCAGTGAAGTGTTTCCCATGAAGCGTTTTTTGGAACAGGTTGGCGAAGGAAAACGCTACCAAGCCAAGAAATCCAGAGAATCAAACCCAATAGATTTAATCGGTGCAAAAGTAAAGCTCCAATCAGCTTTCAATGATTTTTCGACCATTCGCCAGGGTTTGGAGAAGCTTTCCCTAAATGTCCAGAACAAAGGCGGAAATCCTTATCTAAAAACAGCTCAAGGAGACTTTCCCATCAAGGACATTTTGCTCCCGGAACAACAGCTGGCTTTGAGAGA
>JAFMBQ010000479.1 GCA_017858365.1 Algoriphagus sp.
TGGAATCTAGTATCATACGGGACTATAATTAGCTCTGTGATGTGAAATAGATGTATAGAGGCATGCTGGCGAATAAAATCGGGACCAGAATGCTATAGAATTTTCCCAAGGCCTCAATAGCTGGGGAATATTTTTTATGACTCAATCCTAAAGTTTGGAAGGCACTGGCAAATCCATGAGAAAGGTGAAAGCCTAGGAAACTCATTGCGACTACATAAAGTCCTACCATCCATTCTTGCTGGAATGCTTGGGATACTACGTAATAGAGGTTCTTATATTCTTCACCTTCATAAGTCACCATAGGAACCTCTCCCCAATGCATTTGAAACCAGAATGAATACATGTGACCAGCCAAGAATACCAAGATAACTGTTCCCAAAATCCCCATATTCCTAGAAGCAATACTGCTATTTTTAGAAGATTTGGTTGTTGAATAGTCAACAGGTCTAGCCGACTTATTTACCTTAGTCAGGAAAATAGAATAAATCACGTGGCCAATAACTGAAATATAGGTCACGTAAGAAAGCAATTTGACTGCGGGATTGGTAGTCATAAACTTGGCATAAATATTAAATGCCTGTCCGCCGTCTGCTTGAAATAACAATAGATTACCAGAAACGTGACCTGTCAAAAACAGGATAAGGAAAAGCCCGGTCAATGCCATGATCAATTTCCTGCCTAGTGTACTACTCAAGGTTTTTGTAACCCAGCTCATATAATTTTTAGGATTAAATTTGGAATGAATTCGATGAATTAAGTTGCCAAATTTACATTTGGAACTGCTAGTAAACAATTCGATCGGAATTGGATTCCTTATTTCAAAAGGTTCTAAATAAAATTTAAACGGTTTTATTTAATACTTTACAGAATGTAGAAAAAACGGAGTGTTTAATTTTATTGTTTGATTTTACCCTGATTATCTACTTTCTTCCATTTTTTCCGTACAAGTGAAATTAGGAACGAAAATGATCACTAATTCAACTTTTACTCCGTTATATTGTTTCTGAATAGTAATGAACCTGAATCATATGAAGTTTAAATTTTCCCTAGGCCTTCTTTTAATTTTCTTTTTCGCCGGAATTTCAGTCAGTTGGGCTACCCACATTCGCGCTGGAGAAATCATTGCCGAACGAATTTCTGTGCAGACCCTTACTTATAGGATTATTGTGGTTGGATACACAGATACCCGATCCAGTGTGGTCTTCGGCCCTGGGACAATCAATTTTGGCGATGGAAGAGAAGAACAATTAAATACAGAAAGTGATTTTTCCTTAGTAGAAAGTTTAGGCAACCAAATTGAAAAAAACACTTATGTAATCTCCCACACTTTTCAAGGGCCGGGGAATTACACGATTCGTTTTCAAGAGTTTAATCGAAATGATAAAACATTGAACATGGACAACTCGGTGGACACTCCTTTTTATGTAGAAACCAAAATCACCATTGACCCATTTATTGGCGTGAATAACTCACCGGTATTGACCATACCTCCTGTGGATAATGGAGCCGTTAATGTCCGATATATTCACAACCCAGGAGCTTATGATCCTGATGGAGATAGCCTTGCATATGAGTTGGATGTACCGAAGCAAGCTTTTCAGCGTCCGGTTAATAACTATAGAAGCCCAGCTTCAAATGAATTCAGCCGAAGCCAAGAGAACGGAACTACTCCAGCTTTTCTTAGACTAGACCCTGTTTTTGGGGATTTGATTTGGGATGCACCCGGAACCGCAGGTCAATTCAATGTCGCCTTTAGAATCAACGAATACCGAAAACTTAACGGGAAGTATGAGCTCATCGGCTATGTAGTCCGGGATATGCAGATCATCATTGAAAACTCAAATAATAAACGTCCAGAGTTAATTCTCCCTCCTGATCTTTGTGTGGTGGCAGGAACAAAAATTGAAGAAATCATTCAAGGTTCTGATCCAGACGGTGATCCAATAAAGATTGAAGTATTTGGCGAACCAATTGAAATCAACGGCTCCAAAGCCACTTACCGTCCTGAAAATACGTTCCAGCCTTCTCCAGGAATCGTCAACTTCACTTGGCAAACAGTCTGCAATCACGTCCGTGCACGGGAATATGAAGTCCGTGTTCGAATCACCGATCAGCCAAGCTCTGGTCCTGCATTGGTGGATATTCAAACCTGGAAAATAAAAGTTATTGGACCTCCGCCGGTGTTTGATGAAATAGAACAACAAGCTGGCAGGTCTGTAGAGCTAAAATGGGACCCATATGTATGCGCCAATTCAGCACAGGAAATGCAGATTTGGAGAAGAATCAATTCTGATCCCTATGAGCCAGACAGTTGCGAAACAGGAATTCGGGCAGGATATGAACTGATTGGTACGACCAATATGGAGACGAACAACTTCCTCGACTTGAATGGTGGAGAAGGACTGGCACCTGGTAATACTTATTGCTACCGATTAGTGGCAGGATATCCACAGCCAAGAGCTGGTGAAAGCATTGTGTCAGAAGAAATCTGTGTTACTATTGATGTAGATGTGCCAATCATAACTAATGTAAGCATCGAAGCAACTGATCCAGCTGTAGGAGAGATTTTTGTCAAATGGACTCCTCCTTATGACATTGATCGTACTCAGTTCCCTGGCCCATTTACTTATGAGTTGTTTAGGCGCACTGGATTTTCAGGCAATGCAAATCAAGTATCACTAGGTATTATGGCTGACACCTTATTCACAGATACTGGAGTTAATACGGAAGATCTACTGCACAACTATAAGGTAGTTTTGCTGGATAGGGGAACTAGGATTGACACCTCCTCTTCAGCTTCCTCCGTCAGATTGGAACCTACTATTATCAACCAAGCAATTGAGCTGAATTGGACCTTTATTGTACCATGGAATAATCTCGTTGGAGAATTTAAACACGAAGTATACCGGAACAGAACTGATGCTGCTGCTCAGGATGAGTTTACATTTGTAAAGATTGCAGAAGTAGATGTAACACAAAACGGTTTCAAATTTTTAGATGACGGTAGCTTTAATAGCGCTCCTTTGATCAAGGAAATTGAATATTGTTACTACGTGATCACAAAGGGCTCTTACAATGTCCCTGGGCTAGTTTATCCTTTGGAAAATAAATCTCAGGTCATATGCGCCAAGCCAGATGATAATCGATTGCCTTGTCCACCGGTATTAACTTTCGAGGGACCTCTCTGTGAAGAGTATGTCGCTGAGATAGCTTGCAACATAAACACCTATTATCATGATCTAAGCTGGGTCCCCAATTTCACAGGAGATTGCGACGATCAGTTGAGTGCTTATAATTTGTATTTCACCGCTGATGGTGAAGAAGGTGAATTCCAATTGGTATCAAAGCTTACAGCACTTCAACTTGAGACTCGAATCAACAATCTTACAAATTTTAGAGGCTGTTATTACATCACAGCAGTTGATCGATCCGGAAATGAAAGTGAGCCAAGCAATGTAGTCTGTGTAGATAATTGTCCAAACTATGAGCTTCCAAATGCTTTCACTCCAAACGGGGATGGACTTAATGAGACGTTCATGGCCTTCGATAATCCATTTGCGAAATGTCCAAGATTTGTGACGGGAGTAGAAATTTTTATCGTCAATCGTTGGGGCGCTGAAGTGTTCTCTTACAACAGTTTGGAGTCAAACGAAAATGATGTTTAT
>JAFMBQ010000480.1 GCA_017858365.1 Algoriphagus sp.
CTACTTCTTTTTCATTTTGATAGATAGCAGCCCCATCAATGTGTCGATATCCAAACTCGATTGCCCAAAACACGGCTTTTCGAACTTCACCAGGATTACTCTTCCAGGTTCCCAAACCAAGGGCTGGAATCTGATCTCCATTTTTAAATGATAAATGTTTCATGGTGTAAAAGTTAATGTTGGTATAGTTTAAGGAATTAGTCTGGTTAATCTTTTCGCTTTTTCAAATACGAATTGAAGCGATTCATGACCCAAAGATGCAACCTTGCTTGTGTATTCAGGTAAATAAACCAAGGTAATCTCGGAACAAATTCATGAATGGCAGATATCATGTATCGATTGTCCAATACGCCTCTAAATTCAAGCCAACCATAATCAAATCTCCGAACAAGCCAGCCTCCAGTGATGTAGAATAGCTGTCGATCTTCATCGCTTCGATCTGGAATCATGGTCAATTCGAGCATCGGTTTTTTGCCATTCAAGAGATAAAATCCTATTGCTCCATTCCCATTGTTTTTACCATTAATCAGGAACTTGAAGAAGCTTGGCAACCATAGATTATAACGATTAGCAACCCAAATGGCAGAATTCCCGTGGACATTTTTCATTCGCTGAATACTTCTTACCGTATTTTTCGGGCTTTTTGTTCTGATGTAGGTAGGAAGTTTTAGTTTTTCTTTAGAATGCAAGGCCTCATTTACAGATTCTTCGTAGCTCAAGTAGTCAATCTTTTTTTCTTTGAAAGACAATTCTGGGGAAACTGTCAGCGTATGCTTCAAACTCTCAACCAAAGGCGAAACAAGTTGCGGTGGGCTATCTCCAAAAAGTCCTACCCAAAGCTTAGACAAGCCAAGTGAAAAAACGGGTATCGAAAAAACAATTCGCTTTTTCCCCATGACTTCCGCAGTTCGCTCGAGCATTTTCCGATAGGACATTACCTCGTGACTTCCTATATCGATTGCTTTGCCATAGACATTTGGATTGCCTATGCAGGTATCCATAATATCCAAGGTGTCTCTCAAAGAAATGGGCTGAGTCAGCGATTCAGTCCATTTTGGGCACATCAAGACAGGCAGGCGATTCACCAGATTTTTAATCATATCAAAGGAAGATCCGCCCGGACCTACGATTATTGATGCTCTCAAAGCAGTAAGTTTCGACTTTCTTGAACCAAGCGTCTTTTCTACTTCCAACCTGCTCCTGAGATGTCGAGAAAGCTTTTCCTCAGGCTCATCCGGTAATAATCCTCCTAGATAAATAATCTGTTGAACATTATTAATAGAAGCTGCTCGGCTAAAATTATCCGCAAGTAAGAGATCCGTATCCTCAAAACTCCCTTGATTCAGTCGAGTGGATGCATTCATGGAGTGTACCAAATAGATGGCAACATCAACGCCTTTGAGTGCATCAATCGTACTAGATATTGAGTACAGCTCAACTTGTCGCCACTCTACCTGAGGTTCTGGATTGGATTTGACTTGATTCCGACTGAGACCAATCAGGTTGTATTTATCCTTGAAATAATGGATAAACCATCTACCAATGTATCCTCCAGCTCCGGCGATAGCAATCGTTAGTTTTTTTTCAGTTGGTCCAGATGGTTGAGTCATAAAAAAAGTCGTTTCTTATTCAACCGATTTAAAAAAGGTAAGTTCAATCAAATGGATTATTTTTCTAATGCTTTTTCCAAAGCTTTAGTAGTTGTATGGTATTTCACTAGCATATTTGGAACTTCCCAATCCGGCATTTTATTGGCCTTGAGATAGGTCAAAAACTGTTCGGTCACCTGTGCAAAATGCGATTCATGACCTACATGGAAGGCTTCTGGAGTTTCGATCCGATATTCCCCATTTTTTAATTCGGTCAAGGTAATACCTGAGTACTTTGCTTGAAGTTCGGTATTAATAAAGTTTTCCAAAACTGTTTTCTGACCTTCCAGTAGCTTCACATAAAGCGTCGGTTTGAAATTCTCTTCTTTTCCTTGACGGATAATCAAGTTCGCTTTTGTTCCTCGCATCATACTGTAATGCGTATCTCCAGTTCCTTCCGGAGCCTCATAATTCCAAATCACACTGACTTTCGCATGCTTTCCATTCAAGGTGTAATTCATCTCACCATTCGACAACACTTCCAATTTTTCACCTGAAATAGCTTTGTGAAGAAAATCAGGAAAAGCTGTTTTGCCAGTTACGCGCTGAAACTGCTCCAAGTCGAGTGAGGTAGCCCAAGTTTTTGCTGCAAGCATATCCACTCCAGTGGTGTCTAGAATTTGATCCGGAAAGGCTTCCCACTGAATCAAATCCACCAAATGCGTAGTCACATCTACAATTCCATGTCCTTCTATGCTCACATCAAAAAACCAATCTGGTCGGATCAAGGGTTGCCCAGAAACATACTTGAAAAAGTGATGGACAGATTCTTTAGTGATGGCAGGATTTTCAAGGGAGCCATTTTCCAATTCTCCAAAGAGCTCCGCATTCATGGATAACTCTCGTTGAAGCACAGAAGAAATCTCGAATCGCTCTGTCATGATATCATAGAGCATTACATTATTCTCTTTCGCAGTTGAAAAAGCCCTGATCAACTTCTTGTAGCCTTCCGAATTAATTACCAAAGGCTTATCGGCAAATACATGAATCCCATTTTCCACTGCCGCGGTGATGTAATCGATCTTCAAGTCATTCTTTCCTGCCACCATCATCACATTTCCAGGCTTTTCTGAAATCATTTTCCCCAAATAATCTGATCCTTCAGCTAACACAATATTCCATGCAGTGGGCGAATCTTCCCGTTGATTATAGCTCGCAATTCGATTCAAGTAATCAGTCAGCTCTGGTCCTTGAGGTGCATATACGTAGATGGTTGAATCTAATTCCGGATACATGGACTTGTGAATCAAACCGGCATGAAAGTGCCCAGGATCCAGACTCATGATCGTAAATGGAGCATTGGATTTAGTACTTGATTCGGTCATGTCTGAGGGAGAACAAGAGGCAATTAAGAATAGAATGGCTAAGCCAAAGAAATTTTTCATAATTGGGGTAAAGCAGAAATTCAAATAAATTTATGTCTGAAAGTGGAGTTTTAATGACTAAACCTTCACATAATTAGTCCCATAAGGGGCTCTTTGAGGTCGACTCAAGTGCGAATTTGCCTCCGAATCATTCACGAAGGTTTCAGTCTTGGCATCCCACTCCAGTTTTCTTCCGAGCTTCATCGCAATATGACTTACCAAACAAACTGAGCAGGCACGATGTCCAATTTCCGCAGGAGAAAGCAATTCATTATTCCCTTGAATGGCTCCAAGCCAGTTTCCATGATGCTCTGTACTTCGCTGCAATTGGATCTCATCGGGACCGATGATCGAGCTTAAAATTTTAGGATCAGAAGCATCGAGCGCTTTACTGCTGGCATCTTTAGACACAGGATCTGAAGCGGAGGCAGTATAGCTTCCGCGGGAAACCCAAATCCAGCCTTCCGTACCTTCGTAGCGAATTCCATTTGGATAGCCTCCACTGGTAAACATGGTGATTCCGTTGTCATATTCTGCTTTGACCATGAAGTCCCCATGAACATTCCAAAGGCCAGAGCGAGGAAATTCGGCTACAGCAGTCAAGAATCTTGGCCCCGTCAATTCAGTATCCATGCCCCATGCTGCCGAATC
>JAFMBQ010000481.1 GCA_017858365.1 Algoriphagus sp.
AGATCGACTATGAAAAAATCACTGTAATTCTGGCCATTTAAATTGCCGTCCAACTCATAGCCTTGATCGTCCATTCCCATGGCATAGCGTTCCTTTGGAAGAATACTCAGGTCTTGCATGCTACTATCCTGTAAGGCTATGTGTTTACCAGCGGCTACATCATACATAGCCCAAAAATTGTAATTTTTATCTTGGTTCTCCATCACCTGCTGACGCGACTGCAGTCTGCTATCGTTCCAGTGCCAGATGGTCATGTCAGGCTTGTCTGCTTCATTATCTTTTTTGCCTTTTACTTTTCCGGAATCAAGTTTGGTGATGGCTTTTTGCAAATCTGAGATTGATTTGATGGTGGTGTCAGCCATGATTCTTTTCATTGCATCAGCCTCGGCCATCTTCACTGAATCCTTATCCAAGTCCTTTTTAAGGTCTTCTTTTTTCGCTAACACTAATGGGTGAATGCCGTAAAAAAGTCTAGTCAAATCTTCTGACCATATCGGTCGGCGATTGCCACTGATCGTATAAGCTTGGTCAAACCCAGTACTATCTTTCTTTGCATCATACATCGTTACTTGAGGGTTATTCAAATTTTTTACTCCGATGACTTTGCCATGGTCTTGCTTGTATTTTTTGTCTTCGACTAATTTTAGGGCTGCAAAAGCATCACCTTTTTCAGTCCAATTCAAAGACTTGTATGCAGCCTTGTCAGTATCAAGTACTGAAGTGCTGTTAGTGGCCAAATTTAATAAGTAAACTCCGTTGCCGGATTGGTTGGCTGCATCTATGGTATAGGCAAGGTGCGAGCCTGACTTATTAAAGCTGAATTCAGCCACATTCCCCATGTTTTGGGATTTGTTTGAGTTCAAGTGGTGGATCAATAAATCAGAGCCTTTTGCGTCTCCGTTACCTTCCTTTGGAAGATTGATTGCTAGGTGTGATGCAGCTTTTCCATTAAAGCTAAAGCTATTCACATTTTCGAAAGTTTTCTTCTCGTCTTTTCCGAGTTCGATCAAGGTCAGCTTATCCTTTAGCGGTTTGCCTTTAGATTTTTCATTAGCCTTCTTCTCGGCAAACTTTGGGTATTCTTTGAAAGCGATCCATTTGCTATCCTCGCTGAATTCGATGGAGGGAAAATTTGTTGAGCCGATTGGGAAAGATTTTTTCAGGGAATCCGGATCGGAGATCTTCTTCAGAATAATTTCTCCATCCGCCTCCAAAGCGACAATTCCATAGGCAATCCATTGTCCATCGGGGGACACTTTGAAGCTATTGGATTGCATGTATTTCCAGGTCGGAATATCCTTCCAGGTCATTGGTTTTTTCTCTTGGGCTATTGCAAAGCTTGTGATGAGACAAAGCATCCATAGCGCGAATAAATGTTTACGCATATTTTGGTTGTTTTTTAGAATGGGAAAATAGGGAAAAATTGGCATTTCAGTATAAAATCGGGCGAAGGCAAATTTTTAAGGGAATGTTAAATTTTAGCGAAGAGCGAAAAATTGTTTTGCAAAAAAAAACAATTAGTTAAATTCCAAAATTAAAAATAATGTCATGAGAAATCTATCGGTGTTAGCTGTTTTGCTTTTAATGTTTAGTTGCAATAAAAAATTCCCCTACGAGGAAGGAACTTTTCCTGAAGAAAAAGTAGTGAATTTGGTCGAGCTGAACTCAGAATTCGATGATATGAATTCGGATTATAATCCACCTAGCGTTGATCTCAACTTGAATTTCATTTTTTCATCCAATTCGGAAAGTAAAGGACAAAATTTTGACTTAGTAGCCAAGTCCTTGTCATTCAACTGGAGTAAAGAAACTGGAAATTTCACCTACAGTGGAAATTCATTGAATGGGGGTAATCAAAGTTTAAGAAATCAACTTTTCGAAATTAATTCTGCATGTAATGAGAGAGGTCCATACTCTTTTCGCGAAAGAAATTCGCAAAAAAATTACCTTCTCTTCTCAGCTGAATGCGATGGAATAACACATATCGTAGGAAATGAATTTGAATTAGTAGGGCCATGGAATGCCTATAAGTCGGATAACTTTCAAGTGAGACTTCTCTGTCAGGATGCAAATGAAATGTATCCAACACTCTATGGAGAGAATTATGTGAAAGATGTAGTTGATACGCAGGGAAAACCTGAGAAATTGCTTTTCAGCTCAAATCGGGATGGTTTGTTCAATATATATGAAGCAACTATTCCAGCGGGGAAATCTGTGATTGAGTTTTTAAAGAGTCAGGGTGAAAAGTCCATCACCAAACTTCCGATTAGCAGTAGCTCAAATGATCACATGCCTTTTGTCTATGGAAACTTACTGGTATTTGCCTCGGATAGAGTAGGTGGTTTCGGTGGATACGATCTGTACTATTCCAGAAAGTCAGGATCTGAATGGTCCGAGCCAGTGAATTTTGGGCCTTCCATCAACTCTCCACAGGACGAATATCGACCGGTAGTTTCCAGCCAGTTTGGGTTTTCAAATCAGGTAATGATCTTCTCTTCGAATCGCCCTGGAGGCTTAGGAGGCTTTGATTTGTATTTTGTGGGGATTCCGAAGTATTAAATAAAAGACCTGTCAGGAATCGAAATCCTGACAGGTCTAAGATGCTTTTACATAAGATCAGTAGGTTTAGCTCTGTGATGGCTCACTGCTCAAAACCTTTGAGGTTAATTCCGATTTTTATCGGAAACCTTAAAGGTTTTCAGCCTGCTAACTGCCTACTGCTTCTTGAAAACAACCTTCCCAGCAACTACAGTCATCATCACTTTTGTAGTCAAAATTTCCTCCTCGGCCACCTGCATGATATCCTTGTCGTAGATGGTAAAATCAGCCGCCTTGCCTACTTCAATCGAACCTTTGAAATCTTCTTCAAACTCTGCAAAAGCCCCATCCAAGGTATAGGATTTCAAAGCTTCTGCTCTTGTCATTTTCTGATCGGCTTCGTAACCACCTTCCGGCATTCCCTGAAGTGTTTTTCGAGTGACTGATGCATAGAAAGAAGGAAGTGGATCTACAGGTTCTACTGGCGCATCAGTACCGTTGGTGACCACAGCTCCAGTTTTCATTAACTTCTGCCAAACATAAGCCCCGTCAATGATCCGCTTCTCGCCCAAGCGATCAATCGCCCAAGGACGATCCGAACTTAAGTGAATGGCCTGCATTGCTGCGATTACGCCCAATTCCCCAAATCTTGGAATATCTTCCGGATGAATATGCTGTGCATGCTCGATGCGGAATCGGTGATCGGTTGCACTTGGATTTTTTGCTAAAGCAGCTTCATAGCGATCCAAAATCTCCTGATTCGCTCGGTCGCCGATGGCATGCGCACAAACTTGAAAGCCTAATGGCAAGGCTCGCTCAGAAACTTCTGTTACGACAGACATCGGCAACGTCTCATGGCCTCTATGTCCTGGACGATCCGAATAGTCCTCCAAAAGCCAAGCACCTCGAGACCCAAGAGCGCCGTCACAATTCAATTTAATCGAACGAACGGTAAGCATGTGATCCGTCGAATCGATCATTGGGCCTCTTTTATACCACTCCTCTAAAAGTTCTGGCTGTCTTCCAGTCAACATGATGTATTGGCGCACGGTTAACTTTCCTTCATTTTTGAATTTCTGTACCAAATCAATTACCGCCTGCCCGCTTCCTGCATCGTGA
>JAFMBQ010000482.1 GCA_017858365.1 Algoriphagus sp.
CTTTTAGACTCTTTTAAGCAAATCAGAAACCATTCAACTGAACTCTGCGAAAACCTGTTGATCGAAGACTTTGGTATTCAAGCTTCGGAATTTGTCAGTCCGCCTAAATGGCATTTGGCGCATACCACCTGGTTCTTTGAGCAATTCATTTTGGTCCCAAATCAGCCAACGTATAAGGTCAAACATCCTCAGTTCAACTTTCTCTTTAATTCTTATTACAATACATTAGGCAGTCGGACTGCAAGAAATCAACGAGGGCTGATGTCGAGACCGCCTGTTTCTGAAGTTTTTGAATACAGGTTTTACGTCAATGAGGCCCTGGAGCGTTTAATCCTTGAGAAGGGATCAATTATCGAAGACTTGGTCATTTTGGGATTAAACCATGAACAGCAGCATCAAGAACTTCTGGTCACGGATTTGAAATATAGCCTCTGGCACAACCCGTTGGATCCAGTGGTAATGAATGTAAATGAATATCCAATTGAGCAAATAAAAGATTACAAATGGATCAGCACCGAAGCTGGTATATATGAAGTTGGTCATCAAGGAAAAAGCTTTTCATTCGATAATGAATTAGGTCGTCATAGGGTGTTTTTGGAAGCTTTTGAAATTTCAAGTTTACTGGTGACCAATGGAGAATATTTGGAATTTATCGAGGTAGGTGGTTACGAAGACCCTAAGTACTGGCATGATGAAGGTTGGGCTTGGGTAAAATCTTTAGATAACAAGGCTCCATTATATTGGGAAAAATCTGATAAGATTTGGACCTATTATACACTTGATGGTCGAAAGTCGATACGGCTGGAGGCTCCGGTGGCTCATGTAAGTTTTTATGAAGCGTCGGCTTATGCCAATTGGAAGGGATGTCGATTGCCTACCGAATTTGAATGGGAGGCTTCTAATTCCCGATTTTCATGGGGCAGTCGATGGGAATGGACAAATTCAGCTTATTTGCCTTATCCAGGCTTTCAAGTAGCTCCAGGAGCTTTAGGGGAATACAATGGAAAATTTATGATCAATCAGATGGTACTTCGTGGCGCATCGGTAGTCACACCAGAAAATCATTCAAGAGCTACTTATAGAAATTTTTTTAACCCTCATTTTAGATGGCAGTTCATGGGAATTCGCCTCGCAAAATAAATTTAAATTATGACCGCAAAGAATTCTGATTTCGGATCTTTTGCTCAAGACGTACTTCTTGGGCTTAGTTCCAATCCAAAAACACTTTCATCAAAATATTTCTACGATGCCAAAGGTGATAAACTTTTTCAGCAGATTATGGCTTTACCTGAATATTACCTTACTCGAAAGGAATACGAGATTTTAAAAAGTAAACATGAGCTAATCCTAGCCTCAATTTTATCTCAAGATAAGCCATTTAATTTGGTGGAACTTGGAGCAGGTGACGGTATGAAAACCAAAATCTTGCTTAGGTATCTAACTCAATTGAACATAGATTTCACCTATTACCCAGTAGATTTCTCAGGTTCAGTATTGGAAGAGTTAGAAGAAAGTCTATTGGAAGAACTTCCAGAATTGGTTGTAAATCCTATACAGGATACCTACAGAAATTCCCTGAAGAAGCAGGTTTGGGAGGACGGAAGACCCAATTTAATTCTGTTTATGGGAGCCAATTTGGGGAATTTTGGAGTGGATGAAGCGAAGAACATCATAGATCATTTGCGAGTAGGTACGAAAAAGGGAGATCTTGTGCTAATTGGTTTTGACTTGAAAAAAAATCCGCAAACCATCCTCGATGCTTACCACGACAATGTGGGTGTAACTAGAGAGTTTAATTTAAATTTGCTGGACAGGATCAATCGGGAACTTGATGCTGACTTTGACCGAGATTCATTTGTGCATTGGCCTACTTACGACCCCGTAAGTGGAGAATGTCGAAGCTATTTGGTTTCGCTGACAGCTCAGCAAGTTGCAATCGGAGCTTTAAATCAAACCTTCGATTTTAAAGCTTTTGAGTCCATTTTCACAGAGATCTCCAAGAAATATAGCTTATCGGAAATTGAGCATTTAGCTTCCTTGGGCGGTTTTGAAGTGAAGGAAAACTTCATGGATTCAGAAGGATATTTTGCTGATGTGCTTTGGGTAAAGAAGTGATTGATTATCAATAAATCAATGATTCATTCCCCACTTATATTCTTGAGTTTGCTATTTTCCTTGGTTAAAGAATAGATTATTATTTTGGGATTTTCCTCTTCTTTCTCATCCATATTTCTGATGATAGCGTAGTAGGTATCTGTATTTAGTTGTTTTGGAAATACTTCAAACGAGTAACTTTCCGAGGGAAGTTTCATGCTAAATTTTGGTGTTCTACTTTGTAAATCAAGCATTAAATGGTACGATTTTTTTTTGTAAGCTAGCAATATGCTCGCATAACCACCATTAATTTCTGCGGATTCAATTCTTAACGTGTCTGACTTTCCAAAATTTGTGAAGTCAAGATGATATTCAGGAACCAAGTGATCTTCTTCCATTCGGTAGATTGTATCCTTCTGATCAGTCATGCCCTCGAAACGAACACGGGGAAAGTAAAAGAGAGTGGTATCGTTTAGTTGTCCAAATGGTCTGAGGAAAAAGTGTATTCTGTAAAATCGTGAAGCAAAGGTATATAATGGACTGATCTGGGATTGAAATTCTAGAGTTTTAGGCTCAAATGAGCTTACTAACACCGTTTGAGCACCCTCGCCATAAGATTCAATACCCTCTTGAATTACTAATATCTTATCATTTTCCTTGTAGAAGGCAATTGGGCGTCCTGGTAATTTTTTACTTGAAGCAATAAAGCTTCCTTCCATTTCATACGAATTCACTACCATTTTTTCCCAATCTGATATCAGAATTATGTTTTCTTTTTCATCGATGAAAATAGCTGTGGGGATACTATATTCATCTGGGCCTTCTCCTTTATTACCAATAGCCTGAATATAGTTTCCTTCGTAATCAAATTTTAATACCCCATGTTTTCTATCCAATAGGAAAATAAATTCCTTACCGAAAGCAATATCTTGGATTGCGGTAAGAGGGGGATTTCCTGGAGCTTCTAAAGCTAAGGTGTCTATTGCCTTAAACTGCAATTCATTTACGTGATTGAACAAAAAATCCTTATTGATTTCAATAGTATGCATTGCACTCGATACTTTGACATCATTTTTTTGCTTACAATTCTGAAATAATGAAACGCATAAAAAAAGGTTAATCACTTTATAATATTTCATGGCCGACTGGATGTTTCGATTTTACTATAATACAACATATAGTTGATAGTTGGTTTGATTTATCTTTTTGTAAGACTTTAAGGTTTAACCATGAAGTGAAATTTTTAAATTCTTGGTAAAGAAAAAAAAAGCACCGATTTGTCAGTGCTTTTTACTTAATCACAAGCTAGCTTTTAGCTAAAATATCGCTTCATACCCTCGATTCTTTCATCAAGGTCGGCTTCTACTTTTCTGTAATTAGCCACATTGGATAGTGGCGCATTCACAGAAAAGTAATACTTGATCTTAGGCTCGGTACCAGAAGGTCGAGCCGAAATTTTACTTCCGTCCACTAGGTAAAACTGCATCACATTAGACTTATCCATAGCTAGTGCTTCTTTCTTGCCGGTTTTGACATGTGTGATCGTCGATTCCTTCACATC
>JAFMBQ010000045.1 GCA_017858365.1 Algoriphagus sp.
TTTCACGTACGGTTCTGTGAGAGGCTTGGGGTGAAACTCCTCTTGCCTACTCGACATTGTATCTATGCTTTTTTATTTTAGGAACACTGAGTTGTAGAGTCAGGACTAAAATACTACGAGCGCACCAAGCTGTTGATCGAAAAGAAGAAAATTGGGAATCCGGCAGATTTGGCAGCAAGGCTGGGGGTGACTAAGCGAACGGTATATAATATCCTTGATGAACTCAGGCTGACTTTGCCAAAATGTATCAATTATGACACAGAGAAAAAAAGTTATGTTTTTTCAGAAAATAATTGATCCGGTGAAAGTTTTTTTCACCGACCTGTATTTAGCTTAGGTTATTCTTAAACAACTAACCAATTTAAACGACTGAATTATGAGAGAATTATCGATTGAAAAAATGGAGATGGTGAATGGGGGTAGATGTTCTATGGAGGATATGATGGGTTACGCATTCCTTTCGTCATATTACGCTGCAGATAGCCCTACACTTTCGGTATTTTACGGAGCAAAATTAATGTCATGTATGGCTATGATGTAATTGCCAAGTGAATAGGCTGTCTTATAATTGAAAGATGGCTTATTCACTTTCTTTAATTGTTAAATAAGTTTATTAGATGAATTTTAAATATAATTAAATATGAAAAATCTCATTTTAAGTCTTTTACTATTTATTTCTTTCAATTCTACCTTTTCACAAAAATTTGAAGGTAGATATCTTGGGAATTTCCATCAAGAGGAGAGTTTGATTAATATTAATTTGGAAAGAGAAGTTTATAATATTTTAATATTAACCTCGTCGGGAAAAAGTTTTACAGCTGAGGGCAAGCTAGAAAATGGGGGACTTAATTTTCTTATTTCTACCAATAAGGAGAATGAGTATAATCTGGTGCAAATCAATTCTGGCTTAAATCTAGAATATACAACTGAGAGTGAAAATAGAAGCGATTTTTTTCAAAAAATCAATATCGGAAATCAGGATCCTATCGACAAGTCAGATACTTACCTTCACTCTGAATTAATAGGAAAATGGATTCGCCTTGGTACCTACAGCTCATCCGGGAAGATTTTTGAACCGGGTACTAAAAAAAAGAATTATTATAGAGTCTTTACTGATGATGGTAGGCTGATAGAAGATCCCCGATATTTTAGAGATAATGCCCAGAAGAATGGATTTGAATTTTCTTATACTGATATCCCAAATTTTTTTTGGAAAGTAAAGTCATCTAATATTCTTATAACATCTTCTCCAGGACTTGGAGTTTTTGAAGAAAAATTTGAATTCACAGGGGATTCATTGATTATTACTACAGACAGGGGATCTAGCACATATTTTGTTCGAGAAAAAAAGTAAAAAGCTTTCTCCCTGTTTTTTGAGATTACAAATCCTGCACGCTGTCCCTAGGATTTATAATCTTGGTCTTTAAAAATCTTTTATCCCTTTAGAACTTTATTGACTACTAAATCTGTAGAGCCAAAATCTATTTTTAGCTACTAATCAGGAATATTACTCTCGAACAGCGGAGTCGACACTAAAATACTACGAGCGCACCAAACTGCTGATCGGGCTTATCGAGAACGAAAAGACAGGAAGTCCAAAGGATTTGGCCAAGAAGCTCGGTCTTAAAGACCGAATGGTTTACAATTTTTTAGATGACCTGAGATTGAGCGTGGAGAAAGGTATTTGCTACTGCAAAGAAAAAAGATCTTACATTTTTTGAGAAAAACCCTGCTGTTCAGGATTTGTAATCCGGAACCTTTATCGTAGGCTTTTTAAGCCGATATGATTGATCTTTCGCCTCCGTTTTTGAACAGGAAGATTTCAAATCTTCGGATAGCCCTTCGAGATTACTGCAGATCCATAACATTAATCGAAGAGCAGGGGAAGTTGTAGAATCCGAATCCGTATTGGGAAATTGAGCCAATCCCCCTTGCCCCCTTTACCAAGGGGGAATCGCACCAATTCACATTCAAAAATCTTTTATCCCCTATAACTCAGCTACACCAATCTCTAATTCTCCTCTCTCCTAATCTCTTATCCTATTAAAATCAAACATTCCACCAATACGTAAATTTCAACACCAGCGACCTGTTTTTAACATTAAAAGGCTCAGGCAAATAGTTGTCCGTGTAGACTAAGAAGAGATCCGATGCGGGAGCGAATCGCCACTGGAATCGGGTATTCAAGTTGATGTTTTTGATCTGCTCGTTGTACTGGATAAAAGTGGTCAGGAAGAGTGTATTCGTCATCGTTACATCGATTCTCGGTCCAACCAGCCAAAACCGTGTCGTCCCCCAAGGTTCTCGGAGCTCGATTTGGTTGTAGTTTGCCGCCATGGCTATGGCCACGTATGGCTGAAAGCGATAGCCTAAATCTGCAGTAACATTGTAGCGCATGCCATCTTCATAGTAACCGCCCATTCGGGTGCTGAATGCATAGGTCAAGACGCTTTGTGGTTTTGAGGTATATTCGGTTCCCCAGGCAAACCACTCATGCTCGGAACCTGTTTGAAGCTGCTCTCCTCCTAGATTCGTGGGATCAAAAGGTCGCTGCAACTTCACAAAATCATAAGCTGTCCAGAGCATCAATTTGCTCTGACTTCGCCAGCGAATGTTATAAGCTAAGAAGGTGGTATTATCCGTCTTCACGCCATTTTTGTTCCAAAAGAAGGTGCTTCCAAACTCCGGTCCATGGCTTAGGATTTTCTCACTTTTTGGAAAAAAGAGATAGCCTCCGCTGGGATTGATTTTGTAATAACCTCTCCTAGGCACATATCCTACCTCGGCGGTGTAGCTCTCAGAGACGTATTCATGCTGCCAGTTCCAAGTCAGGTTTCCACTGGCGTATTTCAAATTGGCTGCATGGACAAATCCATTCCCGACATTATCAGGCCCAAAGCTTTGCAATACCATTGCCTTTCCAGTCCAGAGATTATTGCTGGAAGCGAGATTGTATTCCAATCCTGCATTCCGATTGAATTCAGAATAAATCGGTTTGCCCTCTTCGGTCGCATCTGGGTTATATCTGAGTGATTGCTTGTTCACAAAAATCGCCCCGATATTGGATCTTGCCCCAACTTGCCGCTGCAATGACATGACCGTGAAGTTTTGGGATGGCAAAGCATTTTCTGATACTTCCGCAGTTTGCATGGTCATGGCACCGATTCGCCAATCTTTGTTGATTCGCCCACTCACTCTAGCGCCGTACTGGATCGGGACGTTTAGCCCAATTCTTCTGGAGAAAAATGGTCTGATCGTAGCATATCCAAAATTGGCAAAGAGATCACCATTTTCAAGAAAAAACTGTCTTCGCTCCGGAAAGAATAATTCGAAGCGATCTAAGTTGGTTACCTGTCTGTCCACTTCAACTTGGGAAAAATCAGGATTTACAGTCAAATCTAAATTTAAAGAAGATGTCAAGCCGATTTTTGCATCCATTCCGATTTCTCTTCGATAGACATTTTTCCCGTCATTTTCAAAGTCCTTAGCCACGCCTCCCAACACGTAGGGAATGACTGAGACATTAGCGCCGGCAGGTGGAGGTGGATTGTCCCAAGCTAGAATTCCGGTATAGGCGAGTGATGCGGATGGGAATTGGCGGGGAACCGGCGCCCAACCTGATTTTTCGGTCGTCTTCAGATCGAGTCGGGAAAAGTTAATTCCCCATTCTGAAATCCCTTTTTTGTACCGAATCGATTTGAAAGGAATGGCTGCTTCGAAGATCCATTTGTCATCGTAGTTGGTGACTTTGGAAGTCCATTTATTATCCCAACTCAAATCTACACTGCCGCCATTGGACATGATGCCATCCCATTGGGCTCCGGCTGCATTTGCTCCAAAAGAAAAGCCATTGGTCTGATCATCGAATGGATCCATAAAGAGTAGGAAATTGTCATTTTTCCCAAAAGAGAAATCCCGGCGGAGCGACTCCACCATATAAGGACCTTCTATTGCATGATAATTGACCACGATGAGGTAAAGATGTTCCTCGTCGTAGCTCATTCGTACATCAGTTCTGACTTTGGCAAAACTGGTGTCCATGGGTGTGATCATGAAAAAGTCCGTTGCTACATCGGCATCTTCCCAGGCTTTCTCATCAAGTGCACCATCGATGATAATGGCCGAACTCGCTTTCTTGATATTCAGGCGATAGTCTGCATTGATCTTCTGAGCAAAAGCCCCAGAAACAAGGATGAATAAAAGAAGTGTGGTAAGGGTGATTTTAGGCATTGGAGTTTTATTTGACCTTTGAGGTTTTTCCAGCCTCGAAGGTCTTGATTTAAATCTAAATCGAAACTTGTAAAATTCTTTCAAGTTAAGGGCTACGAGGAGATCCTTCCTTTATCGTAGTTAGGATGATGTCTCATAGGTCTCATCTGGCATCCGACTTCAAATACCGGACCTTTTACTGCCTCAATCGATAGCTCATCGTCAGATTAATCTGACGGCGTTGAAACTGCGAATTACCTTCTGTAAAGAAATTCTCACCTTCGATAATGTAGCGGTTTCGGCGTGAATTGAAAATGTCATTTGCAGTCAAAATCAGGTTTCCTCGCTCACCTATAATTCGCTTGCTAGCCGAAAGGTCAATAAAGAAAATTCCCTTTCGAACTCCCTGGGCAGTTTTTTGGCGAGCATCAAAGTTGGCTCGCAACTGCAGATCTAGCCCATTCGAAAGGGTGAATCTAGAAGTTTGTCTCAAAAGCCAGCTGTATGTTTTTGCTTGAAAATTTGCTTCAATATTACTTCCATCAATATTCGCATGGAAGAAATTCAAATTCAAATCCAGTTTCCACCAGTCGTTTATTTTGTAATCCGAGCTGAATTCTACTCCGAAAGACTTTTCTCCGGTCAGATTGTAAGGTGCCGTCACCGAGAATCCTTCGTCATTGACAGTTCGGATTCGCTCGATTTTGTCGGTAGTATTCCGGAAATAGACGGTAGAGAAGAGCGTCCCTTTTTCGAAGTACTTGATATGTCCCAGTTCGAACGAATCGGTAAATTCTGGATTTAAATCTGGGTTACCACTGAAGAAATTACGTTGATCAGAAAAGGTCACATAAGGACTCAAATCGTTGTAAACCGGTCTCCGAACTCTTCGGCTATAGCTAAGTTGGAAGGCATTTTCAGTAGAAATAGTGTAAGTCAAATGCGCACTTGGGAAAAGGTTGGTGTACTTCCGAGGATTACGTTCATTGGTTTCAACCAAGATCGTCTCCACATCGGTGTGCTCCGCACGTACTCCAGCCTGGTAGCTCCAATTTCCAGTTTTGTTACCCCAGATTCCATAGGCTGCGAGGATATTTTCATTATAGAGAAAAATATTATCAAGTCCAGGAAGCGGAATCAAGTCTCCAGATTCATTTTCTTCAGAGACTACATAGTCGTTTTCCATCCTACGAAAACTCGTTCGCAATCCAGTTTCAAATTTCCCTTCCTTTGAAAAAGGCTTCACATAATCTAGCTGAAGTAAATATTGATTTTCATATTCGTCATTGAGGGAAGTCTGGAACAAATCTGAATTGGGAATGAATTGACCTTCAGGAGAGTAAGCTGATTCAGTAAATTTCTGATCTGATCGCTCCCAATAATTCAAATAAGTGAAGGCAGTGGTGAGTTCATGACCTTTCTGCTCAAAGCTTTTTTTGTAACTCACAATTACTTCTGAGTTGGGTTCGGCTTCGGTTTCGTCTTGCTGCCGTAGGGAATAGCCTAGGTAATTGTCGAAATTATTTAGGTAGTCTTCGTAGCGAATATCCGTAATCCGTCTGGCATCACTTCTTCGCCAGAGGTAGGAGGCGGTCAGGATGCTTTTTTCATTGAAATAATAATCCAATCCACCTCGGATATTATTGTTGAAGCTTTTGACCAGACCGGAATTATTTTGGCTTAAAATGGAGGTGGTACCATCTGCATTGTACACCTCTTGGTACAACTCGCTAATGTTTGGTTGATGCCTACGAGCCAAACTATAATTGATAAACCAATTGATTCTATTCTTACGGAAATTAAGATTGGTCGAAAATCCTAAATTAAGTGGAGTGCCTGCAATCACCTCGAACGAGCCGTTGAATCCTTGATTGTTATCTTTTTTGAGAATAATGTTGATCACACCAGCCATACCTTCTGCTTCGTAGCGAGCGGAGGGATTAGTAATAACTTCCACCCGCTCGACCATGTTGGCCTGAAGCTGTCGTAATCCGGCACCGCCTTTGAAACTAACTAAGCCGGAAGGTTTTCCATCGATAAGAATTCGCACGTTTGAAGAACCGCGAAGTCTTACATTTCCTTCTGGATCCACAGATACCGAGGGCAAATTCATTAAGATGTCTGAAGCGGTTCCCCCTGCATTCGCAAGGTCTTTTCCTACGTTGAAAATCCGCTTGTCCAGCGAAAGCTCCATGAGTGTCTTTTCGCCTTGGACGGTCACTTCTGCCAAATCTGATGCTGCAGATTCAAGGAGTATTTCACCCAAGTTTAAATTTGGCTGCTGCGCAGAAAGTGAGAAGTTGTCTGTTTTCTTTGATTCGAAGCCCATGAATTCAATCAATCCGTAATAGGTGCCGAAGGGCATTCGCAATTCGAATTCTCCTTTTTCCCCAGAGATGGCTCCATCAATCAGAGAATCTTGCAGGGAGTAAATGGCAATGCTGCCAAAAGAAATAGGTTCCTTACTTGAGTTATCCAGCAGTTTGCCGCTGACTTTTCCAAGCTTTTGATTTTGCTGGGCAAAGCCAAAGGGTTGGATGAGCAAGAAAAGACCTGATAAGAATAGAAATCTTAAAAGGTAAGATTTGGCAAAGTTTTTCATGCCTTAGGAAATAGGTTTATAGTAGGCTAATTAAGCTGAAATACAATCAGATAATTTGCCCAAAGCTAATAGAAGCAGAATAATTAGCTGTCCTGAAAGTGATCAGTGGTGGAGGGAAAGGATGGGGATTGAATCCTGATCTTCCACCAAATTCCCATAAAAAATTGGTTCGATTGCTGAATGAGTGAAATCTAGTCTTTATTACCTGTCAAAATCCCGACCTTGATCCCTAAGGTAAAATGTGGCAACGAATCCCAGCCCTCAAAACTATATCGGTCTCCTTCTAGAAAACTTCCGTCAAAAAAATCTGGATTTTGATCCTCAGCAAGTTCAATTACCTGCACGGATCTATTCCTGAATCGAATCCCAATACCAAAAAAAGAATCTAGGAGAATGTTGTCAGAGACGAAATGCTGCCGTCCAAACTTCAGCCCCGTCCCATATACTTGGAATTTGACTCTGGCATTTTCGTAATATACTTTCTGTTTGAATGAGGAATAGGAATCATCAGTTCGGACAAAATCTTTGTCCACGTAGAAAAACTCGAAGCCCCAATAAAATTTTTTCTGGTGGAACTTGATTTCGCTTTTGCTCCGCCAAAGTGAAAAGTCCTCATTTTTCCCTCTTCCTGATGGGATTCCAATTATCCCTCCATTGAATCCGAGCTCGGTTTGAACGCTGATTTTTGGTGTAAAAAAGTATTCTACACCCCCTTGAATGACGATGGTCTCAGGCTCTAGAAATGAGAATGGTGAAATCTTGACAAGCAGTGTTTTGTCCAAATCGAGCACTTGCTGCCCATAGCTTTTACCTTGCCAAATGGTTATCAAAAATATAGCCAGCAAGAGTTGAGTCTTCAGTTTCATAGTTCAAGATAACTATAAAGACCTTTGATTTCTCATCCTGATATTAATTTGATGTTATTTTTTCTTGAAAAGACTGCTGATCATCCTTCCAATAAAATCTAATCGTTCGATTGGGCCAAGAAGTGAGCCATGGATCATTTCTAAACTGTCTAGTCCACTAGCTTTGGGTTGGTTAGGGTAGATCAGAATAAAGCTGTGACTTTTCAGAAACGTATTGATCAATTCTGGGACTCGTTCCATTTTAGGGTGATAGGATTCTTCACCTTTTCGGCTGAGTACCATGATCAGGTTATCATCCGGCTTGAGGATGATATTCAAATTTCCCAATTCTCCCCAATCCGGGAAAGCCCTAAATTCCAAGCGTATAGGGTGATTTTTCAAAATGTCTACAATGTAAACTTGAGTACTTTCTGAAAGGTAAAAGATCATTCGTGCACCGGTATTTCTGGCGATATTCCAGACTTTCACCAACCAAAACGGAAAGCCCAGCTCAAGCTCCGCTCCAGGAGGGATAAAGACCAAATGTCTTCTGTGAGTCTCAAATGGTTGAGTTTGCTTGTAGATGTAAGTGGTCGTATTACTTCTGCTGAGGAGGTTTTCTGTGAGATTTCCCAAGAAACTATCACTCATTCCTTGCTTTTCGTGAAGCCCTAGAATTAGGTCTGTGATTTTGTTTTCGTGGATAACACTGGAGATGCCATGCTCAATACTGGTATCATACCGAAGTAATTCATAGAGAAAATGATCCGTAGCAGCAGCAGTTTCGGAAGCTTTGTTTAGTGTTTTTTGAGCTTTCATTTCAGCACCAGAATCCTGCAAATCCGGGTTGATAATACTTAAGGCGTACATACTTGCCTTCTTTTTGGGCGATTGGATCAGGATGCTGAGATTGATCAATTCGTCTGAAGTTTCCTGATTTCGAACAGGAATTAAGATTCGTTCTGGGATTTCAGAGTTGCTGCTAGTATCAAGTGGCGACTCTGCCATTGCTATATTTTTTGCTCCTTTTTGAGCTTCGAGTGAAGCAATCGTGCAAGTCACGAGGATCATCACGATCGTTCCATTCAAGATGGTTTCCGATAGCAGTCGGATTGGCTCACCTAATTCGTCCATGCCCAAAATCGTGTTGTAGCCGATCAATACTGCCGCTAAGGTCGCCGCCGCCTGGGCATTGCTTAGTCCGAAGATGATTCTCCGCTCGTCAATAGAAAAGTTAAAAGACTTCTGTGTGGCGTAGGCAGCCAGCCATTTGGCTAACGTAGCGATTACTGTCATGACCAAGGCGACCCAGATGGTCTCCCAGCCATTGATGAAAATCCGGAAATCGACCAGCATCCCAACTCCAATCAGGAAGAAGGGGATAAAAATGGTATTGCCAACGAATTCCACTCGATTCATGAGTGGAGACGTATGCGGGATTAGGGAATTGATAGATAGTCCCACTAAGAATGCACCGATGATGGCCTCTACTCCTGCAAGTTCAGCCATGGCTGCGCCCAAGAAAACCAGGACTAAAACGAAAATGAATTGGGAGGAATTGTCCGTGTATTTTTTAAAAAACCAACGGCCAACTCTAGGGAAAATAAAAACGACTACCGCTGTGAAAATACTCAAGGATATAATGAGTTTGATCCAGAAACCCATGTTGACCTCTCCTTTGGTAGACCCAATGATGATCGCCAATACCAAGAGAGCAAGCGTATCAGTGATTAATGTTCCTCCCACAGTAATGTTTACCGCTCGGTTTTTTGCGATCCCCAATTTTGAGATCAGTGGATATGCGATCAGTGTATGAGAGGCAAACATACTCGCTAGCAAAATGGAAGAAAGCATTGTCATTTCCAGCAAATACAAACCAGCTAGAATCCCCAGAAACATCGGGATCAAAAAAGTAAACATGCCAAAGACTAGACTCTTTTTACTGTTCTTTTTGAAGTCTTGCAAGTCAATCTCTAAACCTGCCAAAAACATGATGTAAAGTAATCCAGCGGTTCCGGAAAGAATGATTCCACTGTCACGCTGGATCAGGCCTAATCCATTTGGTCCGACCAGAGCTCCAGCGATGATTAAACCCAAAAGAGGAGGGATTTTTAATCGGTTAAGCAAGATAGGAGCAAGCAGGATGATTAGGAGAATCAACAGGAATTTGACCACCGGATTGGAAATCGGCAGGTCAAAACTTGTCAATTCAAAAAGTAGGGTCATCAGCATTTCAGGTTAAGAAATTTCGACACTCACCAGATATCCAGTATAAGCCAAATATACAAATAAGAGTAAAATTGATTGCCAGCGATCCAGGCGATGTTTTTTGCCGATAAACATCGCTAAAAACAGAAATAGTGTTCCTCCTACTAATAAATAAATATCCGTATTGAAGGAGGCATTGTAATTAAGTGGTCGAATCAAACCACTGATGCCTATGATTAGAAGTAGATTGAAAATATTGGATCCGACAATGTTTCCTATGGCGATGTCCGCATTCTTTCGCATTGCTGCCACGACAGAAGTCGCTAACTCGGGCAAAGAAGTGCCTGCTGCTACGATGGTAAGGCCAATTATTTTTTCACTGACACCTAAAGACTGAGCCATTGCGACGGCATTATCTACTACTAATTTCCCTCCGCCAACCAAGCCGGCTAAACCTATCCCTATCAGAACCCAGATCTTAAGGTTTGAATAATCCTTATTTTCGACCACTTCGGCAGTTGGATCAGATTTGAGCTGAGTAGCAACATAGTAAAGAAATCCTAAAAAAAATGCGAGCAAAATGATAGCATCAATACGTGAGATCTCTTTCGTATCGGAGTAGAAATAATTGTTTGCCAGAAAAAATAATCCTACCGCAGCCAATAAAGAAAAAGGGATTTCCTTCCAAACTGTACTGGATTGGACTGCCAGAGGGGTGATTATTCCTGCTAGTCCCAGAATAAGGAAAAGATTAAAATTGTTTGAGCCAATGATATTGCCATAAACGATATCTGGAAAATTCCCTTGAGATGCCACAGCATTTACCACTAGTTCAGGAGCGGATGTTCCAAATGCCACGATGGTTAATCCAATCGCTAAATCAGAAACGTTGTGCTTCTTTGCAAGTACAGAAGCGCCATCTACCAGCCAGTCGGCTCCTTTGACTAACAAAACTAAACCAACCAGCAATAATAAGATTTGAAGAGCCATAGCTAGTTGAATTAGGAATCAAAAGTAGATTGAAAAAAACGTTGATTTTTTGGGGCCTAAATAATTATTTTCTAAAAAAAAAGATTTGCTTCTGAAAAAATCCGAAAAGCGAATAAGTTTTTGAAAACCGTTATATTTCTAGCCTAACTCACAAACTATTTTTATGAAAAAGTTCCTAACTCTTATCCTTTTAGTCTCACTTGCCTCTCAGGTTAATTCATTTGCACAAATGACCATGCCTGACCATATCAAAGATAAAATGACTTACCCAGTTCTTGACTTTGCACCATGGGTAGGTGTGATTCCGATTTTAGATCCTGTCATGCCTTATGATCCAGCCCTTACTTACAAAATCGCGATTGATATTTATGGTACTTTCAAAGATTCCGCTATGGTCTATGAGCCTTTTACAGAAATCGCCCGAACTTACAATCTCCATATTGCAAATGGAGTCCCAGCAGAAAAAATAAAGATTGCAGCAATTGTCCACGGGGGTTTATCTCGTGCAGTGCTTAGTAATGAGGCTTACAAAGAAAAGTACGGAATCGATAACCCAAATATTTTGGCCCTTCAAGAATTGAAAAAAGTAGGAGTGGAATTCTACCTCTGCGGCCAAAGTATGTCCTTCCTTAAAATTCCACAAGAAGATATCACTCCGGAAGTGAAAGTTGCTATCTCTGCCAAAACCACTTTTGTGGCACTGGATCAAATGGGTTATACCTATATGGATGTGAGTGGGAATTGATTTTTCCGTCAATTGGTTTTGCCACTAAGGCACAAAAGAATTATTTCTCGATCTGAGGGATTTGTATTAGAAAATCAGGTCACTTCTTCGAAGCTCAAGACCAATTTTCTTGATCTAATAACTATTTAAGCAATCTGTTGTAATTTCGTTTTGAAAACATAAAAAGAGGCCCTTGAGCCTCTTTTTTATTACTTTTTGGTTTCCTCATTGGGAATTTCAGGTCCGGATTCTTCAAGTTTTTCACCTTTCAGATAGCTAGGTAGATTCAGTCCAGCCATATTGAATAGATCATTCAATGGAGGTACGGTTTTCATCATTCCTGACACAAAGTTGGCAGTGGAGTTATTTCCGTTTTCTCCTTGTCCTGAGTCCCAGACTACGATTTTATCGATTTTAATATTTTTCACAGCCTCTACTTGAGTCTTTACCAATTCGGGAAGTTTTTCTATCAGCAATAATTGGAATGCTTTGGTTGGGTCTCCACCTGCGGCACTTACCACATCCTTGTATCCCTGAGCTTGCTTAGTTAGGATTTCATATAGACCTTTCGCTTCAGCTTCCATTTTGGCGAAAATCGCATCTGCTTCTCCTTTGGCTTGTTCTCTGATTCGCTCAGCTTCTGCCTGGGCATCGATTATGGCCCGCTGTTTGGCGATTTCTGCAGGAATTATAATATTCGCATTTTGTGTTGATCGCTCTCGCTCCGCCCTGGCGGTTTCTGCTTTTTGCTCAGCCAAGTAAGATTCTTCCAAAGCCCTGGCCTGTTGTACTTTCTCGGAAGCCAGAGCTGTTCTCAAAGCCTCTGCCTCTTTTTCTCGTCGAATCGCATCGGATTGTGCAATTGAAATTTTGGCTTCGTTCTCTCCTTTGATTGCAATCGCATTGGCTTCAGAAGTCTTTACTCTTGTATCACGTTGTGCTTCTGCTTTTCCGATACTTTCGTCTTTTGCTGCTTCTGCAATACTAACTTCCCTATTCTTGATTGTTATTGCAATTTTCACATCACGGTCCCGTTGGGTCTCGGCGATTTGAACATCTTTTTCCCGATCTGCCAGTGCCTTCCCTGTTTCACCTATTTTCTCCTGCTCAGCAACAGATATTTTCGCTTCATTGATTGCTTTTGCAGCGGCTTCTTTTCCTAGCGCTTCGATGTAGCCTGATTCATCTTTGATGTCAGTAACGTTGACGTTGATCAGCTTCAAGCCGATTTTCTTCAATTCACTATCCACATTTTTAGAAATACTTTCCAGAAATTTGTCTCGGTCAGAATTGATTTCTTCAATTGTCATCGTAGCAATCACCAGACGTAACTGTCCAAAAAGGATATCCTTTGAGAGTTCCTGAATCTGCTCATGTGCCAATCCTAACAAGCGTTCGGCGGCAGTATTCATCGTATCTACATCTGTAGAAATTGCTATTGTAAATCTACAAGGAACGTCAACCCGGATGTTTTGACGAGAAAGTGCATTGGTCAAATTGGCTTCGATCGAGATTGGCTTTAAGTCCAAATAGGCAAAATCTTGGATCACTGGCCAGATAAATGCTCCACCGCCGTGGATACATTTGGCAGAAGTGCCTCCGGTCTTTCCATAGATCACCAGGATCTTATCGGAAGGGCATCTCTTGTACCTTGATACCAAGGCAAGAATGGTCACAAAAGCTACTACAGTCGCGACGACTATGATTATTAAGGGGTCCATAAATTTGGGATTAAAGTTTTTCTACAATGAAGATATTTCCACTTTCGATTTTTTTGATTCGTACAGTGGCGTTGGTTTCGATTTTTTCATGTTCGGTCATGGCATCAAGTTCCCGAACTGATCCATTCAGACTGACCATGATTTTCCCCTTTCCCTGCATCTTTCCAGGAATGGATAAATAAACCTCCGCAATTTGATTGATAGTTTTTTCGGCACGGAAGGTATTGTCTTCGCCAAGCTTTTGGATTTGACGAATGATAATAAAAAAGAAATAAACGAAGCCAAAGCCAACAATCAAGCTGACTAAGATTAACAGGGATGTATTTGGAATCAGCTTCCCAAAGGAAATTCCTGTCCAGCTGAAGCCTAAGAGGAAATTAATCAGATTTCGAAATGAAAAGAGTTGGAATGGAGTGTCTCCACCACCATCTAAATCCCCATCAAAGTCAGCTTCTAATCCATCTGATCCACCCGATCCCACAAAAGTTAAGATGGTTTGGATGATAAATATTAGTGAAATCGGAATGGCTATGTACCAAAACAGCTTTAGCTCAGGAGGAAGTGAAGATAAAAATTCCATGATTTTGATTAATTAATAAGCTAGGTGATTTAAAGTTTCAAATCAATAGCTAATAATAAGGAAAAATCCACTAATTCAATCGTTTGATTAAAATTATTTTTAGAATATGCTCTAATTCTTTAAGTATGGAGTGTGCGTCTTTTCAATCCGCTTCGAATCAAATTGCTTCCCAAAGCAAGTAGGATTAGAGCGGCAGAAATTAGTGCTGCGCCTTGAAGGATATTTTCGCTACCAGCATGACGGACAGAAATGGCTACCAAAGCCCAAACACCGACCAGAGGGAAGGCTATTATATTCCTTGAAAAAATGATGAAAATATTGACTGAAGCTGCAATCGCAATCATTACGATAGCCCAAGTGATTTCGGGAACTCCCCAGCCAGTCCAGCCAATTTTTGCCAGATAGGCTGAAATGTTTGCAACTGTGGCCACTGTAATCCAGCCGGCATAAATACTTATCGGAACCCGAATGAGCCAATTACCTGACTTGCGTTTGGAAGGGAGATTAATTCTCAGATTAAGGATAAGAATTACTAAGGCGAAAAGCATTCCTAACATCACCACTACACTGAGTCCCGTATTTTCGGTTAGCCAGAACCAGAGCCAAGTTGCATTCAGGCTGTTGGTCATGATCAAATAGGGGCCCATTTGAGAGATGAAATCGCTGTCAATCTTTTTACTGAAAGAAGCCCAAACCATATAAATCGCCTGTATGACCAGTGCCAAATAGATTATCCCCCAAATAGCAAAAGCATATCCCGCTGGAGTAAAATAATTATCCAACTCTGCACTAAGCTCACCAACCGATTTCCCCCCAATATTTCCAGTGTTGGTATAGTAGTTCCACCAGATTACAACAGCCAGTATGATTAGGTTGAGAAGGGCGTAGATTTTATGGGGGTTTTTCATACACCTAAAGCTAAAAAAAAATAGGGAGTCGAAACTCCCTATTTTTTAATTAAAACGCTGTCTTTTCCAGATGCTCTTCCAAGTCCAGCTTGTTGATTCCTTTGCTTAGCCAGTCAGGTGCGGCCTCGCCCTTCAGGTGATGATTAAAGAATTCCATCATCCGCACACTGTAGTCTTTTCGGTTTTCAAGTTTGCTCAAGCCATGATTTTCCCCTTTGTACTGTACGAGTACCACTGGCTTTTTCAATCTCCGTAAAGCAGAATAATACTCGATTCCTTGTGTGAAATCTACTGCGCCATCCTTATCATTATGCAGCATGAGAAGTGGAGTGGTCACATTTTTCACATGATAGACTGGGCTATTTCGCTCGTAAGCATCCCAATTTTCCCATGGCGCACCTCGGAATCTGCCTTGGGAAGCTTCAAAGATGGACATATTTCCACCTCCGGAATTCCAATAGATCAGATCATACATGGAGATCATATTGGTCAAAGGAGCACCTGCAGCGGCCGCTTTGAACATATCTGTCTGCGTGATTAGGAATGAGGTCTGATAGCCACCCCATGAGTGACCGTGAATTCCAATATTCTTTTCATCGATTACGCCAGTTGCTATGGCGGCTTTTACTGCTGGAAGAACTGCCCAAACAGCCGACATTCCCGGGTCATCTAACTTGTACACTATGTCCGGAATAAAGACTGCAAAGCCATTGCTGGTGTACACATTTGGATTCCAGCCTGTTCCGCTGTAGCCTGGATTGGTCCAGTTGTGGCGCGTCTGCGAAAGCTTTTCGTAATAATAAACTAGGGTTGGATACTTTTTCCCTTCAACATATCCAGCAGGAAGGAATAATGCTCCTTGTAGCGAGTCTCCTTTGTCCGTTACATAATTAACCAGTCTAGTCCCAGCAGACCATAGGTATTTATCAGCATCTGGCGCGTTGGCAGTGATTTGGGTTGGTGCAGAAAGTGAAGCATTCGTCACAAACATTTGTGGCGGAGTATTGAAGGTCTCTTTGCTGAAGAAAAATACAGCTGCATTTTCGGCCTTTTCAAGATTTCCAATGTTTGCATCTTCCCAAATCAAAGAGGTAACGCCAGGAGTTAAACCACCTTTTTTAGCTGGAGAAAGCAATGCTACTCCACTTTTTTTATCCCATTCGCCATAGGTTCGGATATAAACTGGCTTAGACAAATCAATGCCCTTTTCTTCAGGATCCAGATTGAATCGGTTTTGATAGCGTATTTTGCTTACTCTTCCATTTTGAGTCAAATTGATCGCTGCTGTCTTGCCATCCACAGGCACTTGCCAGATATCCCAGTCGTCTCGAAGTAGGACATATTTGCTGTCCGAACTCCAGCCTAAAGGACCAACCATCGGCTTTTCCACATTGTGATCATCTTCTACATCAACAAAAGTCACCGGAATTTTTTCTGTGATATTGATTGAAGTTCCTGCTGCGATATCATAGATATAAAAATCCCCATCTTCTCCATAAATCAACTTGGTGCCATCTGTTGAAGGCCTTGGAATTGAAGAATAAGAGGGGAGGTAAAACTTTGTAAAGAGCGTCTTTCTTGCGCCAGACTTTAGATC
>JAFMBQ010000483.1 GCA_017858365.1 Algoriphagus sp.
AATTGTCTGTAAATCATCCTCAAAAAGCGAATTCACAAAAGAATTCTCTCGATTATTTCTGCTGTATAGTGTCAGTAAGCTGAACTCTTTTCCTTTTTTCTCAAAGGTCTTGGTATAGTTCACACTGACATCAATCGTATTGGACTCATCTACTACATCTGTACTTCTAAGAGCAGTTCTAATAAGCTGATCATTTAGGAAGTTTCGAGTAAGGAAATCATTTTGATTACTATTGGAATTTCTAACTCCAAAGTTTACCGAACCAGTCAAGAAATTGAATTTATCAATCTCATAATCAACACCGAAATTATATCTTCCAAATAAGTCATTTCGCTCTGTATTGGCTGATTGCAAGATTTTTGAGATGCTATTATTCGGGTTGTTCAACAATTGCTCATTTTCAAAACGCCCATTGATATTATAACCGGCTCTACCAAATCCGCCCAGTGAAAATCCAAACTTGCCCTTTCGTGCAGCGCCGTTCACGCTCAGATTTGATCCTCTTAGGCCAAATCCACTGTTGACATTCAGAGTCATTCCCTGGAAATTATTCTTTTTAGTAATAATGTTAATCACCCCAGAAGTACCCTCCGCATCAAATCTCGCTGATGGCGAAGTAATCACCTCTACTGCTTTGATTTCGTCAGCAGGAATTTGTCTCAAAGCATCAGCGATGCTACTCGCTGTAATGGCAGAAGGTCTGTTATCAATCAATACCTGAATATTGCTACTTCCTCGCATGGATACGTTTCCGTCAAAATCCACTGAAAGCATCGGCACTCGTCTAAGTACATCTGTTGCATCTCCACCGGCAGTAGTCTTATCGTTTTCTGCTTTATAGATGGTACGATCGACACGCTCCTCGATCAACTCCCGCTGACCTTGGACAGTGACTTCTTCAAGGGCAACACCCTCATCAGTCATTTCGATATTTCCTAAGTTGATGTCTCCCGTAGGTGAGGTTACTTTAATATCCTTGATCACTTTAGTTTCAAAACCTAAGAAAGTGATCTTAAGATCATAACTACCTAGTTCAAATCCAGCGATGAAAAATTTCCCTTCATCATCAGCTACACCACCTGCAATATTGGTGTCAGTCCCTGACTTATATAAAGCGGCTGTGGCATAAGAGACCGCCTCACCGGTTTTCAGATCTTTTGCGACTCCGATTATACGTGCAGGCTGTTTGGCTGCTGGTGGCGTCTGTTGCGCCTGCACCAGACCAAAGCCCAAAAACAGGTTAAAAACGAGTAAATAAATAGCTTTTTTCATGTGTTTATAATTTTTCTTTAAGGCCACATGGAATCTCGCATTTCTGATGATCATCCCAGTATGTGACTTTCTCGAATTGCTCGATTTCATGTATTAGTAATAGTTGGTTCTTTTGAAACAGTGTAGTGGAAGCTGGATTTGATTGGTTACTTTTCTCTTCGCCAATTCTATACCCCAAAAAAAGGGGGTTTGTTTGAGGAAAAATTGCATAATAGATAGCGAGGTTGGTTATATCGACAAAGACCTCTTTTTAGCAGATCAAATCCAGAGGGGATCGACGAATGGCTTTAATCTGCCCATTCAGGTGTTTTGTAGACGTGAACTTGCTATCTGTAGATTTGATTTCATAGAATGGCTTACTTTTAAGTAGTTTACCAACTGAAAATCACCTTTATGCTCACACTCAACTCAAGCAAACGCGTATCTATCCTAGTACATGTACTAGGTTGGTTTGCCTTGATCACCGTTTTGCTTCTACTTTCTCCCCTCTCTTGGCGCGTAGATATTCCTATGGAATTTTGGTATCGGCAGATTTTCTTAGTCTGCATGTTGCTCTTTATTTTTTATGGGAATATGACTTGGATAGTCCCGACGTTTCTTTTCCAAGGCAAGCTTTTCGTTTTTCTTCTCTTAATATTAGTCTCGGGGGTTTTATACCTGGGATTGATTATCTACTTTGAAAATTTGGTCCATTTACCCGAACTGATGTTCAAAGCCTTTAATCCAGATAAAGTCTTCAAACCGGGAAAGCGTTGGTTATCTGGAGATGTTTTCCATCTAATGCTCTACCTGCTTTCCATCGGAATCAGTACCGCGGTAGGCTCAGTACAGAAATGGCAAAAAGATGAAACCCTCCGTCGCGAACTTGACCAACAGCGAATCAATACCGAGCTCTCTTATTTGAAAGCGCAGATCAATCCACACTTCTTTTTCAATACGCTGAATAATATTTATGCGCTTACTAATCTGGATGTAAAAAAAGCGCAAGATGCCCTGCTCAAGCTCTCCCGAATGATGCGCTATGTGCTGTACGAAAATCAAAAGGAGGAGACCCTGCTGAGCAAAGAGGTGAACTTCATCAACGATTACATTGAGCTAATGAAAATGCGCCTTTCGGCAAAAGTGACTTTGAATATTCAGATCGAAACTCCCAAAGAGGATCTGGTTATCGCTCCCATGTTGCTACTTCCATTTTTGGAAAATTGCTTCAAGCACGGGATCAGCTCGCAGCAGGACTGTGAGATCTTTATTAAACTGGAAGTCATGGGTAAAACACTCTTTTTTGAAACCAAAAATCATATTTTCCCGCTTCACCCGGATAGCCCGGAATCTCAGGAAAATGGGATTGGACTAACCAATACCAAGCGAAGACTGGAGCTGATCTATC
Source organism: Algoriphagus sp. (assembly GCA_017858365.1). Classification (GTDB taxonomy): domain Bacteria; phylum Bacteroidota; class Bacteroidia; order Cytophagales; family Cyclobacteriaceae; genus Algoriphagus. Next base: position 2,660 of record JAFMBQ010000483.1, read on the forward strand.
CTGAAAAAAATCGGCTTAAATTTGGTATTGATGAATCCAGTCAAGATTATTGGGTGAATCTTACCCTGAACCTCGAATGATCCTGAACTGTGTAGCCATTGACGATGAGCCTTTAGCCTTGGAATTGGTTGGCAAATTTATTGAACAAACGGCCTTTTTGAAATTGACTGGCAAATTTTCCAATGCCATCGAGGCGCTCAGCTTTATCAACCAACAGGAAGTTCAGCTCATCTTTATGGATATCCAGATGCCCGACTTGTCTGGAATGGAGCTGGCCAGAGTTTTGGATGGGAAGAAAAAATCAGACCAAACCCGAATCATCTTCGCTACGGCTTATCATCAATTTGCTATCGAAGGCTATAAAGTGGATGCCTTGGATTATTTGCTGAAGCCTTACAGCTATGAGGAATTCCTAAACGCTGCTACCAAAGCCTTTGCCTATTTTGAACGATTAAATCAGGAAGGGAAATCAGAAAGCAAAGAAGCAGAGAAATCAAATCCAGATTATATTTTTCTAAAAGTAGAGTACCAACTCGTGAAAGTCCAGCTCAAGGACATCGCCTATGTGGAAGCCTACAAGGATTATGTGAAGGTTCATCTGATCTCCAAGCCTAATCCAATTCTTTCACTGACAAGTTTGAAAAGCATGGAAGAGCTACTTCCGGCTGATCAGTTTATGCGAGTGCATCGCTCCTTTATCGTCGCCCTGGATCATATCGAATCGGTATCCAAAAACGTGATCAATATCGGCAACCAATCCATCGCTGTGGGTGACAATTACAAAGAATCGTTTTTGGAGTTTATGAGTAGGTGGATGAGTTGAGGGTTTGGGTGAAACCGGAATGAAGATTGGGTGTTTTTCAACCCAGCATGAGTGTCCCTACTCACAGATTTTTTTTAAATGGTTTGTGAGGACACAAACCACGGCGGGGATTTTATTCTCCGCAACTATGCGGTGATTAAAGAAGCTATTCTTCGCAAATGC
>JAFMBQ010000484.1 GCA_017858365.1 Algoriphagus sp.
CCGATCAGGAAAAGGTTTGCATCATTATAGGCGTCTGGCATTCTGATGCCATTATATGCAAAATCAATACTGGTAAAGCCCAATGGCTGATAGCGCCACTGAATACTTCCTTCAAGATTCCAGCGCTTGCCATTGAAATATTCCCCTGACCGGGTACTCAGTTCATAAGATAATTTTTTCCGCTCATCGGATTGATATCTGGCAATAATCACATTATTGGTGTATTCGGAATTGGCAGGAAGGGGGATACCATCTGTTCCACTTGGGTCAAAACCATTTATCAAAAACGTGTATTGCCTCCGCAAACGCATGGAAAATTGAGCGGACGAGCGCCAGGTGATATCATAGAGTATATTCGCATCCCAATCCAGCATGCCATAGGTGTCATTACCCAGAATGTCAAAGTCCAAGCCTGGACCATGTCTTTGTACTCCTCCCGTTGACGGAAAGAAACTTCTTCGATAGGTCATGGCCAATTGTTGAATATCCCTTCTTCTCACAAAGCCTACCTCCGGAGCATAATTCGCCCCTATGATTTGCGAACGCATGTTGAGTGACCATTCAGGTACGCTGTACTGCATATCCATTCCTGCGGTAAACGCGCCATCTAATGCTGCTTGATTGATGTTTTGGTGGTAGAAAAACTTACCGTTGATTTTATTATCTGCAGAAGCAAGATTGTACTCCGCTCCAAAAGTCCTGTCCCAGGCATTGTAGAGGCTATCGCTATATTCTTTTGGGTCCTCAAAGGTCTGCTTATTGACTAGAAAAGCCGAAATATTAGATCTGGTAAAGACTTTTTGCTGCACGGATACCATGGAATAATTGTATGAAGGCAAACTGGCCGACTGATCATCTGCGACTTGCATGCTTAAGACGCCGATTCGAAGATTGTCGTTTACCTTACCACTAAGTCGCAACCCTAGCGGGATAGGGGATTGAATATTCTGCCCGGTACTTTCATCCCGGGATACACCTATCCTTCTACTGAAAAATGGCGTGTTTCCTCTTTGACCATAATTGGCAATAAGATCCGCATTCTCTAAAAAGAACTGCCTTCGCTCAGGAAAGAAAATTTCAAATCGATCCAAATTTGTGACTTGCTGATCTACTTCTACTTGGGAAAAGTCAGGATTAACCGTAAGGTCCAGATTCAGGCCAGGGGTGATCCCATACTTCAAGTCAAAACCTGCATTTAAACCTTTTTGGACATTCTTACCCTCATTAAAATTTTGATTGTAATTACCTGCTAAAAAAGGAATAACGGAAAGATTTTTACCAATTCTTTTGGTTGGTTCTTCCCACTCGGCCACTCGTAGCGAGGCCAGATTAAAGAGCGTGAAATTCCGCTGAATAGGCGCCCAGGTGGATCGTTCCGCATATTCGCTATCCACTCGGTAGAAATTAAGATTCCAATTTTTCTGCCCTTCATTAAATCTTAGGGAGTTTAGTGGAATGGCAATTTCAGCCACCCAATATCCTTTATACATCTTTGCTTCTCCTCTCCAGACATTATCCCAGTCCAGACTTAACGCACTCTCACCATTTCCTCCATTCGCCACCAAACCCTCGCGGCGAACTCCAAAAGGATTGATTCCAAACGTAAAGGCATTTGTCTTATCTTGGAACGTGTCAAAGATGACCGTAAAGTTATCATTAGCAGCTCCTCTAAAATCTCTGCGAAGGGAAGGAGTTACGTATTCACGGTCTTCCGAGGCACTGTACATCACCCCAAGTATGTAAATATTCTTATCATCATAAAGCACTTTGGCCACCGACTGGTTTACTGCCAAAGAAGAATCATAGGGGAAATACTGCCTCCAATCAAAAGCAGAATCTGCTTCCGCCCAGATTTCATCAATCTCTCCATCGATCACAATGGGGGTATCTATTTTTTTAAATACAATGTCTTGAGCAATCGCAGTAGTAGTGCAAAGTACAAGTCCAACTAGGAGTAAGGCCTTTCTAAACATGGCGCAAAACTAATGGAACCATCCCCAAACCCGAGCTAATTTTATATCAGTGGAATACTGCTTGTTCCTGCGAGAATTTTGCCCCGGGAGTACTCCCAAGATTGCTTGAGGCAATTAATTTATTCTAAAGGCTGCTTATCGACATTTGTAAAAAGATCTGAGAACCAGCCAAATTCATGCAATTTACTTTAGTCAAAAGGTCTGCCCAGTTGAAAGTAGAATACTTGACTAGAAGCTGTCTCAAAAGGCTTATTGGTGTCAGCATGATCCTTCGACTCCGCTCAGGGTGACAGAAGTCGAAGGCTATTTCCTTTAGATGGAGCAACATTTGGAACTTTCCAACTCTCGTTGGTCAGGCGCTCAATGTGACAATCGGTACTTATGTGACAGCCTCTTTTTTTAGACCTAGTCTTCCCCTTCCGATTTCCGAGTATTAAAAAAGAAAGCCCCTGAACATGCATTTGAAGCTCTGAGCAGCGATATTGAGGCCCACAGAGTGAATGTGTTAATTGGATTTTTTATCCAAGAGCCTTAAAAACACCTAGTGAAAGCTTCCTTTGTATTCAAGCACTGCTTGGAGCACAAAAAAAGACCGTCTCAGACTTTTGAGACGGCCTCTTCCTGATTAAGGAAAATTCTCCTATGGTGGAAATGGAGCCTTCCTTTCAGGACAAATTCAATTAATTAACCACTTTAATTAGTCGATATACAGCCTGTCCTCTTGGAGAGGTTTCCATATTATTGATTTCAGACAAGCCTTCGGGAATAACGACATTGGAATCCCATGTTGGATTCAGTGCTTCTTTCAATGTTCGATAAAGATCATATGAAACTGAATTAAAATTCATTGAACTGGAATGAGGTGAGAGTACCACAGCATTCCCCCAACCTAGTTGACTGGTTTGCTTTTTGTCCATACTAGTTTTAATGAATGGTGCCCAATGCTTATTCTCCAAATCAACAAAAGCACTCGGGTTTGAAGAATTGTGATAAATCATCGAAATATAGTTGAAGTCATTATCTGCTACTACACCGGTCGCTTCCTGCCAACCACTATTTTGAAGAAATAACACACTGGTAGTTGTACTTATGGTGTTGGTCTCCATCTTATCCATTGTTGCATCCGGAAATGCAGTCGTTATACTACCCCATATTTCATTCATCGCATCTATGTCCTTGAAGGTATTTATAAAAAGAAAATTCGAAGAATTTTCCAGATCATAACCACCCACTTTTTCAAGAAGCGCCCAGAATGAAATGTTTCCTTTTGGGATTTCCTTGCGTATCATTTCTGCCCAATAGGTAGTCTCTCTCTTGATAAATTCCTCCCGTTTGTCATCAGCCACTTTGCGGTACATGTAAACTGTAATTCCAGGATCTGGTTCGGGTGTGGCCGTTGACTGCGCATAGACAGTCATTCCACCAATAACCGATACAATCAGAGTTAGCAAAATCTTTTTCATAAAATCTGAGTTTAGGTTAAATTATAATAAAAAACTGTATATAATATAAGCTATTAATTCAAAAAAAACAAAATGTAATAGATATAGATGCTTCTAAAAAATAGACATTAAATCGATTATTTTTGAGCACTAAACTCATGGACTCAACACCATATGTTCCTAACTGCTTAAATAACTGGACCAGTTTTGTTGCCTAAACTAGGAACA
>JAFMBQ010000485.1 GCA_017858365.1 Algoriphagus sp.
AGGATAAAGATGGCAAGTGCCCTAAAAATTTTATTCATGGTATTTTCCTTCTTTTATCTTAAGCGAAAGATTTTTTGATGCTTCAGTTGTGGCCTCAGCTTTTTTCCAATAGCTGATTGCCTCGGATTTACTTCCTAAATGATAAAGTATGTCTCCGTAATGCTCCAGCATCACGCCACTCGGCTCTGCCTCGTGTAAAAAAGCTAAGTCCATATACTTTTTGGATTGTTCGTAATCTTTCAATTGGAATAGAATCCATGCATATGTATCAAGGAAAGTGCCATTATTTGGAAACCTGATAACTACTTTTTCAGCCATTTTTTTCGCCTTTTCCAAATCCAACTTTTCGAGAGATAGAAAATAAGCATAGTTATTCAGCACTTGCTCGTCATTCGGATTGAGCTTCAATGCCAATTCAAATTGTGCGAAAGCTTTCTCCTTCTCCCCAAGGTTATATAAAGAGCTGCCCAAAGACCCGTAGGCAACTTGATCCAATTGGGAATTTCGTGTTGCATTAAGTTCTAATGCTTTTTCAAGAGAAACTACCGCGAGGCTATCCTTTTTTTGGGCAGATTTAACCACTCCATCATAAAACCAAAACTCTGCATTTTCAGGAAATTCGTCAACTCCCATTATGGTGAACTTCTCTACTTCTTTGAAATTGGCTCCTTCTCCGAAAGAACTTAAAATCACTTGTTCGAGTAAAGAAGCGTCTTTAGGATTTAGCTGTAGTGATTTCTTGAAATATTCTACCGCCGCGTCCTGGTCTTTTGACTTGACTCTTCGCTCGCCCATAGCCGCATAGATTGCTGCGTTTTCTGGAGAGTTTTCAACCATTAAGCTTTCTAAACTGTCTAAAAGTGATTCGCGCTCCTGAGTTTTTAGCTCATTTAAAATGGAGGAATAAGCCCGGGATTTCACATCTGGATCAAGATCTGAGCTAGAAAAAGCCTGATAGAGGTAATCGATAGACTCTTGGTTTCTTCCTTTTTCTTTGAGGAGCGAGTGAGCTGCCATCTGAAGCTCAGGCTGATTGGGGTATTTCTGTAGTTCTTTTGATACCAATGCTAGTGCTTGATCAACTTTATTATTGTTGTACAGGATTTCTACCAAGTTCAACACATAGGAAGGATTTCCGGGTTTTGCGTCAATGAGCTTTTCGCCCTCTTGGATAGCGAGGTCAAGTTTGTTGTTTTTGAGGTAGATCCGCTGTTTTTGGATCGTAACAGGTTCCATTATGCCATAATACTGCTCTGCCCGATCGAGCACTACCAACGCTTTTTCAAGTTCATTGGCAGTCAGGTAGATAGAAGCTAGATCTAAATTGTATTGTTGATTTGATTCCCCATTTGAGGTAAGTCGATCTAGAATTTCTGCTGCTTTGAGAGGCTGCTTCAGACTCGTATAGATTTCAGCTAGCATCAGGGAGTAATATTTATTCTCACCGTCTAGCTCCTGAGCTTTAATTGCGAAAGGTAAGGCTTTAGTAGGGTCGTTGGCTTTGACCAAGACTTCTGCAAGCTTATAATGAATGGCGGGTTCATCTGGCGAAAACTCCAATGCCTTTTGGAAATAGAAGTACCCTTTTTCAAGCTCACCAAGGACTAGGTTTTTTTCTCCTTCAATAAAATATCTGGTTCCTTTGGATTCTTTCTCTTGTTCCTTTCGCTCTTTTTTAGAAAGGGAAGACTGAGTAAATCCAGAAGTACTGGCAAATAGGAAGGCGAAGATTACTAGGAGGAGTTTTTTCGAAATCACGGAATTAGTGCTAAGCTTTATCGAGACACAAACATAGTGCCTTTTGAAGAATATGACAGGTTGTCTAATAAAGTCCTTCAGGTATCTAATGGTTCAATCCTGATAAACTACAGTGCTAAACGATCGAAGAGCTGGAAGGATCTCAATCGTAACATAAATTTGCTTAAACTCAGTTTTTAGAGTTTGGGATAAATTTTCTAATTGTGTCTTTTTCTAAAATCACTAAAAGTCCTATAAAAATCACAATCAAGCTGTTTTTTGCATAAAAGTTAAGGATGGGCTCGCCCAAATCCAAGTAGAAACCTCCATAGCTTAAAGCAAAACCAATAATCAGGTAAAAAACATACTTCCCTGTTTGATAGGGTATGGGGTAATATTTTTGGCCAAAGAAATAGCAGATCACACACATGACCAAATAGCTGGTTAGGGTACTTAATCCGCCGCCTAAGAATCCCCAAATTGGAACAAGGAAGAAGATTACTCCGATACTTACCACTGCACCAACTAGCGTGATCCAAAATGAATAGCCCGTCTTATCTGTGATCTTGAACCAAATTGAAAGATTAAAATAAATCCCCAACAATAAATACCCCATCAGTAGCATAGGAACAATGAAGAGTCCTTCTTCGTAGCCAGGTCTTCTCAAAAATAAAGGTCCCAACCAATCCAGATTAACAGAAATCGCAATCATTAAGCAAGTGCAAAAAAGAATGAAAGCATGCATCACTTTTGCATACAAAGCTGGTGAATTTTGATTTCCAGACTGTTTGAAAAAGAAAGGCTCTGCTGCATATTTAAAAGCCTGAATCACTAAATTCATCAAAATTGCCAACTTAAAGTTTGCTCCAAAAACTCCTCCTGCAGCCCTGCTACTCAGTCCTGGATAGAAATTTTCTGGGATCAAGTATTCAAAAAAGAGTCGAGAAATAAGTTCATTGGTGACACCCGCCAAGCCCATAAATAGCAAAGGCAAGGAGTATCCCCACATAGGTTTGAGGATTTCTTTGTCTAGCGAAAAAGAGAAAAAACCTGCTTTCCACCAGACGAAAGGGATAATCAATCCATTGGCAAGAAGATTTGCCAATAAAATATATTCGACTCCCCAGTTGGATTGGTATCCTAGAAATCCTTCATGAATGCTGCCTCTCGCAATTAAATAAGGTATCCCTACGATCAGAATTAGGTTGAGTCCTACATTGAGAAGTATGTTTAAAATCTTTGCGCTAGCGAATACTAATGCCTTATTGTCGAGCCGTAGCTTCGCAAAAGGAATTGCTAAAACTGCATCAAAAGAAAGTAAAAGTGCAACCCATCGGAATAAATAGGCTTGACCCGGATAATCCATCGTCTCTGCCAGCCAAGGTGCCAAAAGATAAAGCCCTGTACCAAGCACGAGTGTACTTGTGATTAAAAGTGATTGAGTGGTGTGATAGACTTTTTTAGGATCGAGATTTTTCCCGGTGGTATACCTGAAAAAGGTGGTCTCCATCCCATAGGTGAAAACTATATTCAAAAATCCAATTAAAGCGTAAATCGAGGTAAACGCACCAAGATCCTCCTTGCTTAGGTAGGCAGTGTAGACGATGATCAATAAAAAATTGATTGACCTACCAAGAATGCTACTTAAACCATAGATCGCTGTTTGGCCTGCAAGTTTTTTTAGGTTACTCATTCTGAGTTATGGAGCCTATTCACCTTTAAAGGCTGGTTTTCTCTTCTCTAGAAAAGCTGAAGTGCCTTCCTTGTAATCTCCTGATTTGACGCAGCGGGCAAAACTGTTCGCCTCGGTTTGAAAGCCGTTTTCTTCGGAAAGGTAAACCGCGTTGACACAGTCAACGATCATCCCGATTGCAAGTGGGGCTTTACTCATTATTTT
>JAFMBQ010000486.1 GCA_017858365.1 Algoriphagus sp.
AAAAGAAAGTGGTATTCACATGAAATCGAGCATGACTAAAAAGTCACACACTGGGATGATTATAGGCCTTGCGAGATTCCATATGACCATTGAAAAACAAATTATAAACAGATGAAATGCCCATGAGAATGTCTTCTCACACAGGGGGATGATTTTCAAGGGCATTCCATCTGACCGATAAAAATCAAAATATAAACAGATGAAACTCACTCATTTTCTCATGCGGAGCGGTCTTTTGCTATTCCTTTTCCTTTTGCCGGAAGTGCCGGGCTTTGCTCAAACTCCACCGGGAGTAGCGGAATTTCAGGAAGTTGAGACAGATATGAAAAAAATCTACGTGGCTATTTCCCGGCTGGCATTTGTCATCGGTGCCGTTTCGGGATTGCTGGGAGGTCTGCGGGTATACACGAATTGGCAGATGGGCAAACATCATATCGATGTTGAAGTAATCAGCTGGTTCGGTGCCTGCCTTTTCTTAGCTACCATAGGCTTTTTTCTCAGCGGACTATATCGGGTCCCACTTACCTAAGAATCATAAATTCAGTCATATATGATTAGTTAACTATTTTCTTACCAAAACCATAAAAGTCATGTTTAACAGAACTAAAAAAATTATCTCAAGTGCATTGTTTATGACACTTGCTACATTATCCGCAAGAGCTCAGGGTGTTCAGGGCATTACTGCGGCCGAATCCACATTACTTACCTATGTAGATCCCATCGCAAGCCTTTGTTTGGTGATAGGTGCTGTAGTAGGAATCATCGGAGGCGTTCGAGTTTATATCAAGTGGAACTCTGGAGATCAGGACATCAACAAAGAGCTTATGGGATGGGGCGGTTCCTGTCTATTCTTGGTATTGGTGAGCGTGATCATCCGGGCATTTTTCGGAGTCTAATGGCTAAACAATTCCCGATATATAAAGGGCTTCAAAAGCCTCTTATATATCGGGGTTTTCAAGGAAAATTTATCGGTTGGGGAGTCGCTTCCTTAGTAATTGGAGTAGTATCGGGAGGACTAATCGGAAGCTTGACCAGTATGGTGTTAGGCGGGATAATTACCCTTTCCATAATCGCAACCGGACTTTTCATTACTTCCCAGCAACAGAAAAAAGGATTGCATAGCAAGACAAGATATATAGGTGTTTTTCAGATCGCGACATCCTTAAAATCTAAAAATCATGTTCAGAAAAAAAAGAAATGAGTTTAAACTACCCTATCTAGGTATTGAAGACCGTATCAATGGTTTTCATTGTCTATTCAATTTAAAGGGAGATTTTGGTGTTATTCTGAAGCTGGAAAACCCTGTTTTGCAATATTCCGCAGATTCTTCAAAATACGATTCCTTTCACCAACTATACACGAATTTAATCAAAATACTGGGTGAGGGACATACGATCCAAAAACAGGATATTTTTTCAAGAAACAGCTATCATGAAAAAAACTCAACAGAGTACCTACAGCAAAAATATGACGACCATTTCCAAGGTCGGCACTATACATCCTTAAGGACATTTTTGGTAATCACCAAAAGGACAAAAGGCAAATACAATGAAAAGGCAGTAAATGACTTTGTCCAGACACTTGGAAAGGTAACAGACCTTTTTGAGCGATCCGGAATAAAGGCTGAAACCCTTAATGGAATTGAAACCGACCGCTATGTGGCAAGGATTCTCAGCATGAACTTTCATAACGAAAGGATAGTGCTTGACAATCTGCTATCCGAAGAAACCCAGGTGGAAAGCGGAGATAGGGCATTCCGCTCTATAACACTGGTTGACACGGACAAAGTGGAACTTCCTGAACACGTAGCGACGCATCAGGAACGAAATGACAAGGATACGCTCAGAGGCTTTCCGGTAGACAACATGGGTTTTCTATTCGATATACCCAACTTTCAGACCGTAGTTTATAATCAGGTTATTGACATTATAGAACAGAGGATAACTCAGACAAAACTTGAATTGAAGCGGAAAAGGCATTCAGGAATGCCGGATCCGGCCAATAACATATGTGTCGAGGACATCGACAGGCTCTTGGATGATATTGCCAGGAATAACCAACTTTTGGTAAACTGCCATTTCAACGTGGTCGTTTCGGCACAGAAAGAGCATATCCAAGGGGCTTGTAATTATGTGGAGTCCTCTTTGTTCCAACAAGGAATTGTTGCCTGCAAAAATTCATACAATCAACTGGAACTGTTCAGGACTCTGCTTCCCTGCAATACCGCAGAACTGAAGGTTTACGATTATTTTCTGACCACTTCAGATGCGGCATTGTGCTTTTTTTTTAAAGAGTCACTCAACAAAGACGAAAAAAGCGGTTTTCAGATCCGCTTTACCGATAGACAGGGAATCCCTTTGAAAATAGATCCTGCTGATTTGCCGATGCAAACCAACCGGATCAACAATAGAAATAAGTTCGTACTTGGCCCTTCCGGTTCTGGAAAATCATTCTTTATGAATGCCCTGATCGAGCAGTATTGCATGTGGAACAAACGCCCCGATCCCAAATGGCTTATGGACGTGGTAATCGTGGATACCGGACATTCCTATTCAGGTCTTTGTCAATATTATCAGGGTAAATATGTTACCTACACAGAGGAAAAACCCATTACTACCAATCCATTTGCTATAACCGCTGAGGAATACAACATTGAGAAAAAAGACTACCTCCTCACCCTTGTTTCCCTGCTTTGGAAAACAGCAGAAGGGACGGTTACCCAAGTAGAGGCAGACGTAATATCCAATACTATTTCAGGCTATTATTCTTCTTTCTTTTCCAACGAAAGCAAAATAGACAGGCTTTGTTTCAACAGTTTTTATGAATTCGCCCTTGAAAAAATTCCGGAAATCAAGGAGCGTGAGCGAATTGGATTTGAACTCGATGAATTTCGATTTGTACTCAAAAAATTCTACAGAGGTGGGGAGTTTGAAAACCTGCTCAATGAGGAGGTAGACCAATCGTTTTTCACCGAATCCTTTGTGGTTTTTGAAATCGACAGTATCAAAGAGCATAAAGTCCTTTTCCCAATTGTAACGCTCATTATCATGGATGTTTTCATTCAGAAAATGAGGTTTCGCACAAAGTATCGGAAAGCGCTGATTATCGAAGAGGCATGGAAGGCCATAGCTTCTCCACTTATGGCGGGCTATATTCTTTATCTCTATAAGACTGTTCGAAAATTCTGGGGTGAGGCAATTGTAGTAACTCAGGAGCTTGGGGATATTATCGGAAATGCAGTGGTCAAAGACAGCATCATCAACAATTCCGATACGATTTGCCTGTTAGACCAGGCCAAATTCAAGGACAACTACTCCCAGATCGCTTCGCTGCTTTCCATCAATGAAAATGAGCGGAAAAAGATCTTTACCATCAACCAACTGGACAATCAAGATGGTCGCGGAAGATTTAAGGAAGTATATATCAGGCGGGGATCTACGGGCGAAGTTTATGGGGTCGAAGTTTCCCTGCATCAATACCTCACCTACACGACGGAAAAACCCGAAAAATCTGCCGTCGAAATCTATACCCAGGCCTTCGGAGGGTATCAGCAAGGGTTAGATGCTTTTGTCGAGGATTTTAAAGCCTCTAAGCTTTCACTACATAGTTTTTTTGATCAGGTCAACAAACAAGG
>JAFMBQ010000487.1 GCA_017858365.1 Algoriphagus sp.
CTTTCTATTACGACAAAAAATGAAGTGAAAAAATAATTATAAACACATGAAAAAGAAGAGTTTGAAATGAAAGTTGTTTATAAAGATGGAAGCCTAGGTCCATCGGTTATGACCTTTGGAAGAGTTAAATAGAGCTTTGAATGATCAAGTATTTAATTATATTTTCTTTGGTATTCTTTTTGGTGGAATTATCTGTAAATAGTTTTTTACTTATTGATTCAGTAATTTTTGATTCATATTACGGCAGGTTATCTAATACGAAAATTGAATCTTTTTTAAAGTTTAGAAAAGAATGGCTCTGGATAACTTATCCGTTTAAATGGCTTATTGAGATAGTAAGTATCTCAATAATTGCCTCTATTTTGTATTTGGGATTATTTCTTTCAAGAATAAAAGTAGATTTTTTGGAGGTTTTTCAGGTTTCAATAATTGCAAAATTCATTTTATTTATTCCTGTATTTATCAAAATAGCTTGGTTCTCTTATCATCCTATTAGTTTGGAAGCAATACGGTTATTTGAACCTCTTTCCTTATTCAGCCTCTTCGATCCTGAGCTATTGCAAGAATGGCTCTACTATCCTTTTAAAGTATTGAATCTCTTTGAGGTGGGTTATTGGCTTTTGCTTGCTTATTTGCTTGCGAAGCATCTGAATCAGGCTTTTGATGAGATGCTGAAGTTGGTGCTGACTTACTATGTCAGTTTTCTATTTTGCTGGATTATTTTTGTCATGTTTATCTCACTCGGTAACAGCTAAGCCATGCGGGTGAATTTTATATTTTTTCTAGGATTGGGTTTGTTGGTTTTTGCAGGTGCCTTTTTTTCTATCCAGAAGCGTGCGGAGAATACTGCTCAGCGATCAGTGCTTGACAATATTCCTGATATCTCCATAAGTGACTTGGATGGAAGGGCTGTTTCTTTTGAATCTTTGTTGGAACCTCGTACCAATGTCTTAATCTACTTCAATTCTACCTGTCCGATCTGCCAGTCAGAAGCTGAATTACTGGTGAAGCACTTTAAATCTGATTCTACTATCAATTTTATTTGGATCTCCTCAGAGCCGATCGAAGCTATTCGAAGCTTTGTAGCGACTTACGATTTAGATCTTTTACACGATGTGACAGTAGCTTCCGACACGCTTTATCAAGTTGCCAGTCATTTCAAATTCACTTCTGTACCAGCTACTGTGGTTTACTCCAAGCATGGAGCCCTGATTGATTTCTTCAAAGGTGCCGTATCCATGCAGGATCTAAAAAGAGCCATCCAAAAAGCGCATGATTCCAAGCCATAAGTTTCCGATTGTGTTACAGCAGTCCAGTTCGGACTGTGGTGTGGCCTGTTTGGCTGCGGTGATCGGGTATGGTATTTTGGAGGGGAAGAATCTCTGGAGCGACTTCGAGAGCTCAGTGGGACTGCCATTCAAGGTACGACGGTCCTGGGATTGACGGAAGCAGCGAAAGTCTTGGGACTAGAGGCGGATGGTTATAAAGTGGATGGACTGTTCCGGCTGGACGAACTGGAGGCTCCGGCGATCCTACATGTGATCATGGATCAGAAGTACAGTCACTACATGGTCTGCTATGGTAAAGACGCCAAGGGCTATCATCTGATGGATCCCGCTGTTGGTAAGCGGATTTATTCTGAAAATGAGTTGGATGAAATCTGGAAAAGCAGGGCTTTGATGTTCTCCAAGCCCACTGCTAACTTTCAAACCAAGTCCCAACATGCCAAAAAGAAGAAAAAATGGATCATGGACTTGGTTCGGCCTGATCTTCCCATTCTATTGATCTCGGGTTTTCTGGGCTTGGTCGTTACCATTTTGGGATTATCAGTTGCGGTCTTTTCGCAGAAGTTGATCGATGAGCTACTACCAAACGAGGACTGGGATAAGTTGGTCTTGGGTTTGGTACTCCTGACGATACTACTTTTGGGTAGATCGCTATTGAGTTTTCTCCGTGCTACGGTGCTGATCCGACAGAGCAAGGACTTAAATATCAGATTGATTTCAGAGTTTTTTGAGCATTTGATGGATTTGCCCAAGCGATTCTTTGATTCCCGAAAGGTGGGTGATATCACCTCCCGGATGAATGATTCCAGGCGCATCCAGCGTGCGATCTCCATCCTGACCACCGAGCTGATGGTGGATAGCTTTGTGGTCGTAGTAACTTTAATCGCCATTTTTGCTTATTCTGTACCGATTGGCTGGCTGGCATTTGGCTTTTTGCCGATTTATTTTTTTCTGGTTTATCGCTATCATTTGCCGATTAAGAAAGGGCAGCAGCAGACGATGACCGGCTATGCCGGTTCGGAAGCCACCTTCATCGATACCTTATCAGGAGTAGGGGCGATCAAGGGAGCAGCTAGGGAGCAGGATTTTCTTAAGCGGAATTTGGCGACCTATGGCGGATTTCAGCAGGAGGTCTTTATGCTTGGCGAGGTAAGTAATCGACTTGGTCTTGTTGCTCAGTTGGCAGGTACGGTATTTTTGGTATCGGTATTGGCTACGAGTTGTTATCTGGTCGCTAAAGGCGGGATGGATCTGGGCGTATTGGTTGCAATCAGCGGAATGCTTGGGATGCTGGTGCCCGCGGTGAATAAGCTTGCTTTGGCGAACCTTCAGATTCAGGAAGCCAAGATCGCGCTAGATAGATTGTATGAATTTGTACAGACTAAAGGAGAAGAAGACAATGCAACCGATTTGGTATTGGAAGAGCTTTTTTCTCTGCAGGTCAAGAAAGTGAGTTTCCGGTTTCCCGGAAGGAAATTGCTCTTGAAGGAGTTGAGTTTTGAATTGAGAAAAGGAAAACTCACCGTGATGCTTGGCGAATCCGGAGGAGGGAAAAGCACGCTGCTTCAAATCTTGATGGGATTCTATCCGATAGATCAAGGAGAGATTTTGATCAATGGATTAGAGTCAATCGATCAGGTAGTTCAACAGGTATGGAGAAAGTCCATTGGCTATGTGCCTCAGGAGATCAAGCTATTTAACGGGACTTTGCTGTACAATCTGACTTTGGAAGAAGATCCGACTCAAGCAAAGGCTGTAATGGAATTTTGTAAAGAGATCGGGCTCAATGGGGTTTTTGAAAGTTTGCCTTTGGGTATTTTTACCTTGGTAGGCGAAGAGGGAATCAATCTTTCCGGTGGGCAGCGGCAGTTGGTAGGCTTGGTCCGGGCACTGTTGCAAAAGCCCAAGGCCTTGTTATTGGATGAATTTACCGGAGCGATGGATCGCAATACCGAGCAAAAAATGCTTGATTTAATTTTGAGGATAAAGGAGCAAATTCCTGTACTGGTGGTTACCCATCGAGTGAAACCAGCACTGATAGCTGATGAAGTATTAATTCTTGAAAATGGCCAATTGGTTGATTTTGGAACACCTGCTGAGCTTTTGGAAAAACCCAACTTACTTTCAGAGAGTGTAAATGATGTGTTGAGTTGGAGGTAAATTCTTGCTGCACGGATACTGATTACGATCGGCAGCAATACTGAACTATAATCATGGAATTTTTCAATCTGAATTAATCTAGGTTTAGATTTGGATGTAGTAATCGGAGATTACAAATCTTCGGATCGGGCTTAGAGATTATATCCACGCTATCGGGGTGGCAATTGATAAACAATTTAAATTATAT
>JAFMBQ010000488.1 GCA_017858365.1 Algoriphagus sp.
AGACTGTATGACTGCTGATGCCTATGCGACTGCTTTGATGGTCATGGGGCTTGAGCGTGCAATCCAATTAGACTCCACACTCAGTGAGATTGAGGTCTTCTTGATCTACGATGATGGCAAGGGAGGCTACGGAACTTTTGCCAGCGAATCACTAAAGCCATACTTATCTTTCATTCAGGAGTAGGAATATAAATGCAACATTATTGAATTTTATTACCTTTGCTGAAGTTATACCTCCGAGCATTTCTGAAAGACAGCGGAGAGCCTTCTGAACCATGGGATTAAACTTTCTTCTTCTTTTCTTCACCGCGATGGGCGCTGGATCCTTGGTTTTTTTCGCCCCAAAATTCAAAGACAAGTATTTTAAACTGGTTCTGGTTTTTGCTGGATCCTATTTGTTTTCCATTACTGTCTTACACCTTTTACCCGAATTATTCTCCAGTGGTTTTGATGGTGGGAAAATGGGTTTGTTCATCCTAATCGGCTTTTTACTTCAACAAATATTAGAGTTCCTCTCAAGCGGCATCGAGCATGGGCATATTCATCATCATCATGGTGAAAGCAAAAGCGGTGTGATTACCGTGATGCTGGGTTTATTTATTCATGCATTCCTGGAAGGCACTTTACTCTCTCATGACAATTTGATCGATGCAGAATCCGTCGCCCATGTCCATGGCAGCAAGTCTGTCTTGATCGGTATAGTCATGCATAAAGGTCCTGCAGCTTTTGCACTCGCGGCAGTTTTAAGTAGTTCTCTTTCAAAAAAGTGGACATTGATTCTATTGACGGTATTCGCCTTGGCCTCTCCTTTGGGAATGTTTTCAAGTTCGTTTTTATTTGAAAATGGTATTCTACAGAAAGAAGGAATCGGGATGCTTTATGGGTTGGTCGTTGGCGGTTTTCTACACATTTCGACTACTATATTTTTCGAAAGCAGTCCACATCACACCTTCCATTGGAATAAATTATTGGTAAGCTTTTTTGCTGCCGGTTTGGCGATTGCCTCAGAGTATTTTATGTAGAAACAGTAATTTGCCTCTAGGCCCTAATTCATCCAAAGATGCTGTGCGGTGAACAAGGATCTCTTAAAAAGTCAGAAATAACTTAAAGTAACAACTCTTTTTTGCCAAAGTTAATTGGGGAGAATTCTGGACTTACCGAAATTTTTTGATTAATTCGTAGCGGATTAACCTATTCTTTTCTGAATCTCCTCATAGGTTATTATACCTAATTCCTACATTAAAATTCTTAATTTGATCATGCCTAAATCCAAAATGCAGCAGTATTGGAATAAAAATCTAAAAACCCTATTTTACCTCCTGGTCGTGTGGTTCGTAGTTTCTTTTGGTTTTGGAATAATTGGCGTCGACTATTTAAATCAATTTCATATAGGGGGATTCAAACTCGGTTTTTGGTTTGCCCAACAAGGCTCAATTTTCACTTTTGTAATCTTGATTTTCATCTATGTAGTTCGGATGAACAAGCTGGATAAAGAATTTGATGTCAACGAGGATTAACCAAAAAAACAACCAACCCAATGGAAATATTAACCTGGACATACATTCTTGTAGGTTTATCATTCGCCTTATACATAGGCATAGCCATCTACACCCGCGCAGGCTCAACAAAAGAATTTTATACCGCTGGTGGCGGAGTATCTCCTCTCGCAAACGGCATGGCCACTGCTGCAGACTGGATGTCAGCAGCCTCATTTATTTCCATGGCTGGAATTATCTCTTTTTCAGGTTATGATGGTTCAGTATATTTAATGGGTTGGACAGGAGGCTATGTACTTCTTGCGCTCTTGCTAGCTCCATACCTGCGGAAATTTGGAAAGTTTACCGTTCCTGACTTTGTCGGAGATCGTTACTATTCCAACAAAGCTCGAGTCGTAGCAGTCATTTGTGCACTTTTTATATCTTTTACCTATGTTGCCGGACAGATGCGTGGAGTAGGAATTGTTTTCTCTCGATACCTGGAAATCCCGATTGAATGGGGCGTAGTTTTCGGTATGTGTATCGTCTTTTTCTATGCAGTTTTGGGAGGAATGAAAGGCATCACCTATACTCAAGTCGCCCAATATTGTGTTTTAATCTTCGCCTTTATGGTTCCGGCAATCTTTGTATCCATGCAGTTGACTGGCAATCCTATCCCCCAAATTGGCATGGGAAGCACGGTTTCAGACGGCACTTATTTACTGGACAAGTTGGATGGTGTATTGACTGAATTAGGCTTTGCCGCTTATACCTCTGGACGAAAAGAAATGGCAGATATCTTTATGATTACACTAGCCCTGATGGTAGGTACGGCTGGTTTGCCGCACGTAATTGTCCGTTTCTTTACCGTCCCAAGAGTGAAAGATGCCCGGCTTTCCGCAGGCTATGCCTTAGCATTTATTTCGATTCTTTATACCACTGCTCCTGCGGTAGCCGCTTTCGGAATCTACAATACCATTGAATCTGTCAGTGAAAAAAAGGTTGACAACTTACCGATTTGGGTGGCTAATTGGCAAAAAACAAACCTAATCACAGTTGATGATAAAAATGGGGACGGTATCGTTCAATATGTGGCAGACAAAGAAGCCAACGAATTGACGATTGACAAAGATATTATGGTCTTGGCTTCGCCTGAAATCGCCAAACTTCCCAATTGGGTGGTTGGACTTCTTGCCGCTGGTGCAATGGCCGCAGCACTTTCCACGGCGGCAGGATTGCTTTTAGTGATTTCCACCTCGGTATCCCGTGACCTCTTCAGAACTTTCAGACCAAATATGTCTGAGAAAAAAGAGCTCCGAATTGCACGTTTAGCTGCTGCTGGCGCGGTAGTAATCGCCGGTTATTTCGGGATCAATCCTCCTGGCTTTGTTGCCGAAGTCGTAGCATTCGCCTTTGGTTTGGCAGCAGCCTCTTTCTTTCCAGTGATCATCATGGGGATCTTCTCCAGCCGAATCAACAAGGAAGGCGCTATATCCGGAATGGTTACTGGATTAGTCTTTACGCTTAGCTACATCATTTTCTTTAAATTCATCAGTCCAGAACTGAATACTAAAGAATATTGGTGGTTTGGAATTTCTCCAGAAGGAATAGGCTCGATTGGGATGTTTCTTAACTTCTTTATTTGCATTGTAGTCTCCAAATTTACTCCTGCACCTCCACAAGATGTGCAGAATATGATCCAAGAAATACGGATTCCAAGAGGAGCGGGAAGTGCTCAAGCGCATTAATAAAATTAAATTCTAGTAACAAAAACCCATTAGCATCATGAGCGATCGAATTCATACCCTGAGCGGATATCTCTACGAATACCAAAAAAGTGTCACTCAGCCAGAAGAGTTTTGGGCGAGAATAGCCGATTCATTTCATTGGCGAAAACGCTGGACGAATGTCTTAAAGTGGAATTTCAAAGAGCCGGATGTGAAGTGGTTTGTGGATGGAAAGCTGAACATCACCGAGAATATCTTTGAGCGGCACCTCTATACTATCGGTGATCGGCCAGCGATCATTTGGGAAGCTAATGATCCGGATGAAGCTGGGAGAACAATTACTTATCGAGAACTTTTTCATGAAGTGAATCGCTTCGCGAATGCGCTGAAATCTAAAGGAATTGGCAAAGGTGACAAAGTCATCATC
>JAFMBQ010000489.1 GCA_017858365.1 Algoriphagus sp.
AAGAGTGCCTAATGACTAATTGATCAACTTTATGAAAAGACATTTTTTCTCCGTGATATTCTCCGTGTACTCCGTGTCTCGGTGTTGAAAAAAACTTTTGCTTAACACAGAGGTAAGGAGATCGCAGAGGTTTCACAGAGAAAATTAGCTGGTTTAAAAAGAGTGCCTAATGACTAATTGATCAACTTTATGAAAAGACATTTTTTCTCCGTGGTATTCTCCTTGTCTCGGTGTTGAAAAAAATTTCTAACCCTAGGCGTCCTCCGCGGTTAAAATCTATTTTCTGGTTTTGCGGAAACCTGTCAGTCCAAGCTTATGATAGATACTTTCCTCATCCATTTCACGGACTTCACCAACTTCAAACCCTTCAATGGTAATTTTTTCCATGGACCATCGCACCAATCGTAGCGTGGGATGTCCAACTGCTGCAGTCATTTTTCGGACTTGCCGGTTTTTACCTTCAATCAAAGTCAGGGAAATCCAAGTATCAGGTATCGAAGCACGATATCGAATCGGAGGATCCCGGTCAGGAAGTACTGGTACGGGGTCTAAAAGTTTTGCAACTGCTGGCTTCGTCTCATAGTCGCGCCCATCCACATTTATGGTGACACCTTTGCCCAGCTGCTTTAAGGATTCGGGCTCAGGAGCTCCTTCCACTTGTGCATAATAGGTGCGCTGATGGCCAAATCGAGGATTGAGTAATTGATTATTCAAAAATTTATCATCGGTGATGATCAGCAATCCCTCGCTATCCTTGTCTAATCTCCCTACGGGATAGACAGACTTCGGAAAAGCAAAAAGAGAAGCCAATGTCAGCTCCTCTCCGCTAAATTGGGTCACGTACCCAAATGGTTTGTAAATTATAAAGTATCGTTGCAAAATAGAGGAAATTAACTACCGCAGCCTACGCAGTCGATGTATTGACCGCCTGGCTTTGTGCCATTTAACTGCATTTCCAAATTGTGGATTTTGTCCTTCGCCTCCATGTCAGCAAACATTTCGCCTACAAGAGTTGCTTTAAGCGCTTCTATTTGAGCTCTTAGTTCATTTTGTTGGATTTCACTCATGATTGGATTGTTTTAGTGGGTATTGAATGTTTAAAATAGGAATCAAACTTGAAAAGTTCAGCAGTTTGATTGGGAATTTTACTCAAAAATGATTCCAACTGACGCTAAGGACTTTACATTTGGGAAAAGAAAAAAATATTATGCCTATCTCCGAATTGATCCAATTGCGAAAAACGCTCCATTCATTTCCTGAGATCGCTTTAGAAGAAAACCAAACCGCCCGGCGGATTTTGGAATTTTTTCAACCACTAAAAGCAGATCAGGTTTTTGAGAACTTAGGTGGCACAGGCTTGGCTTTTGTTTTCAAAGGGGAAAAACCCGGAAAACGACTTCTATTCCGATGTGAATTAGATGGTTTGCCGATCGAGGATCTGAAGAAAAGTCCTTACCAAAGCCAGATTTTAGGAAAAGGGCACCTTTGCGGACATGACGGACATATGGCTATTATTTGTGGTTTGGGGGAGAGGCTCGCCGGAAATCGGCCTGAATCAGGGGAAGTGGTATTACTCTTCCAGCCCGCTGAAGAAACCGGCCAAGGGGCAAAAGCGATTCTCGCTGACCCAAAATTTGAAGCCATTCCACCTGATTTTGCCTTTGCCCTGCACAACCTTCCGGGTTACCCACTCTATCAGATTGTGATGCGAAAGGGGACTTTTGCTGCGGGAAGCACTGGAATGACCATTTCTCTAACCGGCAAAACCTCCCATTCCGCACATCCTGAGGCTGGGATTAACCCGGCTCAGGCATTGGCCAAGCTAATTCAAGAATTACCCGGGTTGGCTGAGCAGTCAGCAGGATTTGCATTGCTTACGCTCATTCATGCTGAACTGGGAAGTTTGGCTTTCGGAACGAGCGCGGGAAAGGGGAGTCTGAGCATGACCTTACGGGCTTATGATCAGCAAGATTTGGATGGATTAATTGAGCGAGTAAAACAAAAAGCTCTCGCAGTGGCCAATTCGGAAAGCCTGAAAGTCGACTTCGGATTTGTGGAGCAATTTGCCGTCTCGGTCAATGACCCTTCGCTTTACAGCATAGTGGAAAAAGTCACTCAAAATCTTGCGCTTAGTTTGATAGATAAACCTGAACCATTTCGTTGGTCAGAGGATTTTGGGCTTTTTTCTCAGGCATGTCCGGCGTTTTTATTTGGATTAGGGGCAGGAGAGGATTGTCCCCAACTGCATGAGGGTACTTATGATTTTCCGGATGAATTGATTGAAACCGGAGTACGGATTTTTGAGGGAGTTGCGAGAAGGATTAATGGCTAAGGAGTTTGAATAGGATCAAAGCAAGCGCCCCCTTTTGTGGCAAAATCAAATCTTCGCAGTGACTGGGTAGAATTTGCAAGTCCACCCTAATATCTTTACGAAAATGTAATTGGAAAAACCTCCCAGCCATTTTCTAAGGTAAAGCCTACTCTTTTTAGGGTTGCAAAACCTATGATAGTGGTTCCCGATTGCTAACGGCTATCGGTACGGGAACAGCACAGCATAAAAAAGCCGGCTTTTACACCGGCTTTAAATCTCTTTCTAGAAATCGGAATAATCTGTGGGGTAGAGTAATCGGGTATCGTTCTTGGATACGGTATTCTTATACTCTTCCATATCTCTCATTTCCACCCATTTGTAATCTGCGCCAAAAGCCTTCCAGTTGGCATCTCTTTTTTCCATATTTTCATGGGTAGTCAGATAGACTAGGTTTGGCATATTCGCTCCGGCGATGGTTTCAGCATAGAAAATAGGATTGAATCCCAATCGGGTAAAAATGCCCATTTCACCGGAGTTGAACATCTTCACTTTCTGCTTGTAAAGTCTTTCGGTAGGCCCTTCATAGCTTCTCAGTTCATAGATTCTATCTTTCTTTGGACCGGTGAGGGTAGATTCGATGAATTTCGGTTGACCAGTCATCGCCTGCAAAATCGAAGTTTCAATTCGCTTGTAAGGAGGATTGTCAAAAGCAGCATTCACACAAGCTCCTCCATTAGTCAGGTACTTTGGATCTTTCAGAAGCTTATCCTCAAATGCAGCGAGCGCATCCAAGGACTTAAAAGGGATAAACACATAAACCTTTTGTCCTGCATCTGCCTGGCTTGACACTGGTTTGAAAACTCCCACTTTTGCAATTCCAAGTCGATGAGCAGCTGGAATAAAAGCTTTTTCCAAGTAGCTATCCAACATCGCCTCCTGGGCAGTTGAAGTAATATGATAGGTTTTCAGCTCGTAGAACTCTCTTTTTTGAGCAAACAGATTCGCACTCAAAAAGAAGGCAAATACAAAGCAAAGGACTGATAGGTTAGTGATGCACTTCATTTTCTTTTTTAGGTTAAGAGTAATTACGTGAAAATAACCTATTATTTCGAGCCAAGCATCCTTCGGTAAATTCCTAAGGAAAATTTAAGAAAAGTCGGTATTCAAATGATATTATTCGAAACTATCTGACTACCAGTAGTCCATGGCTTAAATAGGAAAAGCAAAAAAAGCCGGCATTTACACCGGCTGGGATAGTTCATTAAACTGTGTCTAGGTTTAAATTTATGTTTCAAAGGACTGGC
>JAFMBQ010000490.1 GCA_017858365.1 Algoriphagus sp.
AGACCAGGTTCTGTGAATGCTCGAGTGGCAGCTCACATGGCAAATGATCCCCGGGTTCGAGAGATTTTGGCCTCCCGTGGAATCGAGATTCCGACTTCATCTCAATTTGTAGGAGCGCTACACGATACGACTAAGGATGAGATCGAATACTATGATCTTGAGATTTTATCGGAAGTAAATTTACACTCGCATCAGAAAAATACAGAGCTTTTCATTAAAGCATTGGATTCCAATTCTATGGAACGGTCTAGAAGGTTTGCGACGCTCTCGAAAGCTCAATCTATGGGTTCAATTCATGAAGCAGTTAGAAAGCGAGCATTTTCACTTTTTGAGCCAAGACCTGAATACAATCATGCGACAAATAGTCTCTGTATCGTCTCTCGAAAGTCTACTATCAAAGGATTGTTCCTAGATCGCCGTGCATTCTTGAATTCCTATGATTATCGGAAAGATCCGGATGGAAAAGCTCTGACAAAGATTCTCGGTGCGGCGGCTCCAGTCTGTGGCGGCATCAATCTGGAATACTATTTCTCCAGAATGGATAACGACCGTCTGGGTGCAGGTACCAAATTGCCTCATAATGTTGTGGGACTAATTGGCGTGGCAAATGGTGCTGATGGGGATTTGAGGACTGGACTTCCATACCAAATGGTGGAGATCCATGATCCGATTCGCCTGATGCTGATCGTAGAGCATTTTCCTGAAGTGGTGATGGAAGTCTTCTTGGCTAATCCATCTACCTATGAATGGGTAAAAAATTATTGGGTTCACTTCGTGGTAATTCAACCTGAAACCAAGCAGTTTTTCCAATATAAAGATGGAGAGTTTGTGATCTATCAGCCGTTGAGTAGCATCGAGCACATCGATCATCTCCAGGATAAACTGAAAGGCGAAGCTGGAAATATGCCTGTTTACTTAATCGATTCAATCTAATGGAATTAACATTCTTCATCCAATTGATGATTGGGATACCACTCATTGGTTTTGTATTGAGTTTGATTATCCCCGAAAGTCGGGAAAATCTACTTTCAAAAGTAGCCTTCTACACTGCTGGACTTAATTTGATCAGTATTCTGGTATTGTTAGTATTGTGGGGACTTGAGGGTTTTGGTGCGGTGAACGTTAAAGAATTTGTCTTGTATCGAAATCCACATTTTGAATTTCTCATAGACTTCTTTTTCGACCGGGTAGGTGCAGTATATGTTGCCGTTGGAGCCTTACTTACTTTCTTGATTACATTCTACAGCAGATACTACCTGCATCGTGAGCCAGGCTATAAGCGATTTTTCAATACAGTTCTCTTCTTTTATCTAGGGTTTAATATCACCGTTTTGGCGGGAAATTTTGAAACCTTATTTATAGGTTGGGAAGTTTTGGGAATCTCTTCCTTCTTGCTGATCGCATTTTATCGAAATAATTACCTTCCTACTCGAAATGCGATTCGGGTATTTTCGATCTACCGAATTGGGGATGTGGGGATGATCCTAGCCATGTGGGCGAGTCATTATCTCTGGCATGAGAATGTGACTTTTCTTAAGTTGAGCAATGCCGATTTGGTTCATGAGCATCTCATGGGACATTCAGGGATTGGTTTATTCATTTCCATGATGCTTTTGCTAGCAGCTGCAGCCAAGTCCGCACAGTTTCCGTTTTCTTCTTGGCTTCCAAGAGCGATGGAAGGTCCGACGCCTTCTTCTGCTATTTTCTACGGCTCGCTGTCCGTGCACTTGGGTGTATTTCTATTGCTTCGGACTTTTCCATTTTGGGAAAATCAGATCGGAGTCCGTATTATTATCGGACTGATAGGCTTGACCACAGCGATACTTTCGACGATGATCGCTCGGGTTCAGACTTCTGTGAAAACCCAAATTGGCTATGCTTCCCTGACTCAAATCGGGATCATGTTTATCGAAGTGGCTTTGGGATTGGAAACCTTGGTTTTGATTCATTTTGCAGGAAATGCATTCCTTCGAACCTATCAGCTCTTAGTCTCGCCTTCGATTGTCAGCTACCTGATTCGGGAGCAGTTCTATGGCTTTGAACCTAAGGCAAAGTCCAGAAGAACTGGTCTTACATCCAGGCTTATCATATCCTGCTACATCTGGAGTTTGAAAGAATGGAACCTTGACCGATTGATGAATCGATTGGTATTTAGACCGCTGAAGAATCTCGGTCATCGTTTGGATTTTCTGAGCTATAAGACTGTTCTGATTTACTTCATTCCGAGCTATATTTTAGGCTTAAGCTTATTGGTAGCAGGGATTAAGATTCCCGATTCTATCCATATTTACTTACCAGTCATCTTTGGATTTATCGCATTGATGATGGTATTGAAGGCTTTCTCAGAGCGAGAATCGGCTCGATTGAGCTGGATCCTACTAATTTTAAATCACTTCTGGATGGTACTTGCGATAGCAGAAAACGAGTTATTCGCTTGGTCTGAAGTGGCTATCTACCTCAGCGGAGTGATCTTCTTCGGTGTTTCAGGATTGCTAGTCATTGATTGGCTGAAGCGCTTGACTGGTCAGCATGGTCTACATCATTACAAAGGTTATGTCACCAAATATCCAATCGTAGCATTTCTGTTTCTACTCAGTGCGCTAGGATTGATGGGCTTCCCACTTTCTCCGACTTTCCTTGGGGAAGATTTGCTCTTTTCTCACATCCATGAAGATCAGTTTCTCTTGGCAGCGATTGCAGCCTTGACTTTCGTCATGGAAGGTATTGTCACAATCAGAATATTTGCCAGATTATTTATGGGAGCCACAGTGGATCGAGAGATTTCATCTTTGAGCTCCGAAGATTTAGCCCTGAGCAAAAAAAATCAATTCCACAAACAACACTTGGCTTCAAAGGCCAACTCATAAGTTATTCTTCACTTAATTGGGTAGACGCTACCCTTGAAAAATATGGAAAAATCAACCAAGCTTTCGCTTCCAAAAGACGGATGGGAAGGATTAAAAGAGAATTTCTCTTCTGATGCCATTGCTGGCTTCGTCGTGTTTTTATTAGCAATGCCCCTAAGTTTGGGGATTGCAAAGGCTTCTGACTTTCCACCGATTATGGGATTGCTTACAGCAATTATAGGTGGTATTGTAGTCAGTATTTTCGCAGGATCTAAAATGACGATCAAAGGTCCAGCAGCTGGATTGATCGTAGTCGTGGCGGGAGCGGTGGCAGAATTTGGAGGAGGGGAGATCGGCTGGCGATTTGCCCTTGGCGCAATGGTCGTAGCTGGTTTGGTTCAGGTTCTTTTCGGAGTTTTCAAACTCGGGAAACTAGCTGATATCTTCCCGCTTTCTGCAATTCATGGAATGCTTGCAGCAATTGGTATTATCATTATTGCCAAACAAATCCCTGTTTTACTGGATGTTGACCCTAACCTTTACAAAGGGAAATCCATCGTCGATATGATTTTGGCCGTACCGTCTTTTATCACGAATTTGGATCCAAAAGCTTCCTTGATTGGTGTCGTCGCACTTGCGATTATGATGGGTTGGCCTTATATCAAGAATGCTAAAATCAAGAAAATTCCAGCTCCGCTTGTGGTTTTGCTTTTGGCTATTCCAGCTGAAATTCTAATGGATTTTGAGCATACTGAACCGGCCTATG
>JAFMBQ010000491.1 GCA_017858365.1 Algoriphagus sp.
AACCCTGCAGCGATGAGATATACCGAGGCTAGACTCAAGCGGATCGCTGAGGAGCTTCTGGTTGATATCAATAAGGAGACGGTTGACTTTCAGTTCAACTTTGATGACTCCTTAAAAGAACCAATTGTTTTGCCTGCAAAGGTGCCAGCTCTCTTGCTGAATGGTGCTTCAGGTATTGCTGTAGGTATGGCTACCAACATGGCTCCGCACAATTTGGGAGAAGTCATAAGCGGAATCATTGCCTACATTGAAAATCGTGAGATTACCATTCCGGAATTAATGGAATATATCATTGCTCCTGATTTCCCTACTGGAGGTATTATTTATGGCTACAATGGTGTTAAAGCAGCCTTTGAAACTGGAAAAGGCCGTGTTGTTATTCGTGGAAAAGCGAATGTAGAAATCAAAGCAGGTGGAAGCAAGGAGATGATCGTCATCACCGAGATTCCATACATGGTCAATAAGGCCAATATGGTGGAGAAAACTGCGCAGCTGATCAATGAGAAGAAAATTGAAGGAATCTCAGCAATTCGTGACGAGTCAGATCGATCAGGAATGCGAGTGGTTTATGAGCTTAAGCGTGATGCTATTTCAAGTGTAGTTCTAAACAATCTTTACAAGCATACTGCGCTACAAACTTCCTTCTCTGTGAACAATGTAGCATTGGTCAAAGGAAGGCCATACACGCTAAACCTGAAGGACCTAATCGTCCATTATGTAAGCCACAGACATGAGGTAGTCGTCAGAAGAACAGAGTACGAATTAAAAGAAGCTGAGAAGCGAGCGCATATACTTCAGGGTTATTTAATTGCTTTAGACCATTTGGATGAAGTGATTTCTTTGATCAGAAGTTCAGCAGATCCAGAGACCGCTAGAAATGGTTTGATCGAGCGATTTGAATTGAGCGAAATTCAGGCAAGAGCTATACTCGATATGAGATTGCAGCGATTGACTGGAATGGAGCGCGAGAAGATCATCCAAGAATTTAAAGAGATCATGGCATTGATCGATGAGTTGAAAGATATCTTAGGAAGCGAAGAAAGGCGGATGGAGATTATCAAAACTGAGTTGAATGAGGTAAAAGATCGCTATGCAGATGCTCGTCGTACAGTAATCGAGCACAATGCGGAAGATTTTAGTTATGAAGATATGATTCCTAATGAAGAGGTGATCATTACTGTATCTAACGAAGGCTATGTGAAGCGTACGGCTTTAAGCGAATACCGAACGCAAGGTAGAGGAGGAGTAGGTTCCAGAGGAGTTTCCACCAAACAGGATGACTTCACCGAATACCTTTTTACGGCATCTACCCATAATTACCTGTTGATTTTCACTGATAAAGGAAAATTATTCTGGTTAAAGACTTACGCAATTCCAGAAGGAGGAAAAACTTCGAAAGGAAGACCAATTCAAAATCTAATAAGCATTACTCAAGAGGATAGAATTAGGGCAATCATCCAAGTCGGTGACTTAAATGATCCGGATTACATCAATAATCATTTCTTGATCATGGTGACCAAACGTGGAATCATCAAGAAAACTACTCTGGAGCAATACAGTCGTCCAAGATCTAATGGAATTATCGCCTTAAACATCCGTGAGGATGATCAATTGGTGAATGTTGACATGACGAATGGAGCGCAGCATATTGTTATCGCAGCGAAGTCAGGACGTGCAATTCACTTCAATGAAACAGCGGTAAGACCGATGGGAAGAACTGCTACTGGCGTTAAAGCAATAAAGTTAAATCATGATAACGACTATGTGATTGGCATGGTATGTGCATCCGAAGAAAATGCCACTCTTCTGGTAGTATCTGAAAAAGGATACGGAAAGCGATCAAATCTAGATCAATATCGGATCACCAATAGAGGAGGTAAAGGTGTGAAAGCCATGAGTGTAACTGAGAAAACTGGTCACCTTGTAGCAATCAAAGAAGTAATTGATTCGGATGATTTGATGATTATCAATAAGTCTGGAATCACCATTAGAATGGCAGTAGATACCCTTCGTGTGATGGGTAGAGCCACTCAGGGTGTACGATTAATAAAAATAGGAGGGAATGATGAGATTTCATCCGTAGCAAAAATATCTAAAGAAGAAGAGGAAGAAGTCCTTGACGAAGAGATTTCTGATGAGTCTACTCAGGAAACTCCGGAATCTTCAGATGATCAACCAACAGAAACAAACGAATAACCAAAAAAAGAAAATCTTAACATGAAGAAGCTAATTCTATCAATGGCCTTGATCGGTGCAACGACTCTGGCTTTTGGGCAAAAAAAAGTAGTACGTTCCGCAGAGAAAAACTTTAAGTCTGGTGACCTTGCTGCTGCAATGGCGGATATTACTGCAGCATCTGCTGATCCCGAAACAAGTGGTGATCCTGCTACATACCTGCTAAAAGCAAAAATCCAGACTAAAATGTTTGGTTCTGATTCGACCAATACTGAGTCCAATCTTGTAATAGGAAAAGAAGCTCTTAGTACTTATTTGAAAGCCTTTGAAATGGCTGGATCTGACAAGACTGCTGGAGTAGGGGAGGAAGTTTTCAGTGAAGACATGATGGGGGTTCCAGACAACTTGAGACCCTATTCAATTAAAACCTTAAAAAACACTTCATTTGACAAGGCGATAGATCGTTATAATGAGAACGATCTTGAGATGGCCTACAGCTTCTTCGATCTTGCTGGAGAAATTGATTTGACAGATTCTACAATTCATTATAATGCTGGATTACTAGCAAACGATCTTGGATTGTACGAAGACGCAAAGCGTCATTTCGGATACCTTTTAGAATTGGATGATTATAATAAGCTAAATGCCTATTATTTCTTGGTTCAAATCCAGAGCGGTGAAGATAAAGATCCTGATGGGGCTTATAAGACTGTTATGGCTGGAAGAGCAGATTATCCTGAAGATAAAATCCTTGCGGAATATGAAATCCAATTGTTGCTTCAATTGAATAAAATGGATGAAGCGATGGCTCAAATTCAAGAAGCATTAAAGAACGATCCGAACAATGCATCAATCTTGTTGAGATCAGGTTACTTGAAAGAGCAGTCTGGGGATATCGAAGGAGGCTTGGCTGACTACAAGAAATCAGTAGAAGTTGACCCAACTTATTTCGAAGGAAACTATTACACTGGAGCCTTACTTCTTGAGCAGTCCGTGAAATTGTTGAATACCTTGAATGATATGTCTGATGCAGACTGGGAAAAGCAGTCTCCAATCATAGGTAAGAAAGCAGATGAAAACTATAAAGAAGCAGCGAAATACTTTGAAAAAGCTTTGGAGGTCAGAGCTGATAACACAGAAATCATGGCAATTCTTTTCCAGATTAATACTCGTCTTAAGAATGAGGCCGAAGCTGAGAAATATAACAAAAAGCTAATCGAGCTGAAAGGTCCAAACTGGATGGAAGACGGCGAATAATATCTCCGGAAGTATTTGAAAGAGAGTCGAGTTATCGACTCTCTTTTTTTATGAGTTAAGATGATTGTTTACTTTAGCCTGTGATCTAAATTTTCGACAAAAATCATACCTTGCGCTTTAAGAGAATTTGAATTACAGCGCCTAGTAAATCTCCCCAATGATTGTTGATCGAATT
>JAFMBQ010000492.1 GCA_017858365.1 Algoriphagus sp.
CCTTTCTATTACGACAAAAAATGAAGTGAAAAAATAATTATAAACACATGAAAAAAATAGGAATACTTTTCGGGATGGAGGATACGTTTCCTCAAGCATTTATAGACCGAGTAAATCAAAAAGCAGAAAAAGGAATCATGGCAGAAGCCGTTATGATTGATAAAGTCATCCAGAATGGACTTTCTGATTATGCAGTGATAATTGATAGAATTTCTCAGGATGTACCTTTTTACAGAGCGTACTTGAAAAATGCTGCAATTGCTGGTACTGCCGTAATCAACAACCCTTTTTGGTGGAGTGCAGACGATAAATTTTTTAATAATGCCCTAGCTGACCAGCTTGGTGTTCCTCTTCCAAAAACAGTAATATTACCTTCTGCGGTGCACCCAGATGACACAACCTCTAAATCATTCAGAAACCTAAAAGCTCCTTTGGATTGGGAAGGTATTTTTAACTATGTCGGTTTTCCAGCTTATATGAAGCCTTATGCTGGCGGTGGATGGAAGAATGTCTATCGCTTGGAGGATAAAGAGGAGTTTTTCAAAACGCATCCAACTACAGGTCAATTAGTGATGATGCTTCAAGAAGAGATCGTTTTTGAAGAGTATTTCAGAGTATACTGTCTAGGGGGAAAAGCAGTAAAGATTATGCCTTATGAGCCTAGGAACCCACATCATCTCAGATATGTAGTGGATAGACCTCCGTCTTCCAAAAAATTATTGGCAACAATTAAAGATTATACTCTCCGACTTTGTCAAGGTTTGGGATACGATTTTAATACCGTAGAATTTGCAGTAAAAGAAGGTATTCCTTATGCCATCGATTTTGGAAATCCAGCGCCAGATGCAGATGTGAACTCTGTGGGTCAGGAGAATTTTGATTGGGTAGTGGAAGAAGCAGCAAAAATGGCCATCGCCTATGCTAAAGCTCAAAAACCAGGAAAAACCAATCTCACATGGGGTACATTTATGCGTGACTCTATTGATTCAAGCAAAAGATTCTAAATCTAGATTTTAAAAACGATGACTGCATTGTTGAAGAAGCTTCCAAAATTTACCCTAGGAGTAGAGGAGGAGTATCAGATTATTGATCCGGTGACCCGGGATCTTAGATCTCACATGTCTAAGATTGTTGAAGGAGGGAAGATCTTTTTGCATGAGCAGGTCAAAGCAGAAATGCATCAATCTGTAGTTGAGGTTGGTACGAATGTTTGTGAAAATGTCACAGAAGCACGAAAAGAGGTTTCGTTTCTTAGAAATAAGATTTCAGAATTAGCCGCAAATCAGGGCTTGTTGGTTGGTGCAGCGGGTACACACCCCTTTTCCAGATGGCAAGATCAGGAAATCACAGATGATCCCCGATACCATAATATTGTAGATGAGCTGAAAGACATAGCAAGATCAAATCTTATTTTTGGTTTGCATGTTCACGTTGGAATAGAGAATAGGGAAATTGCCCTTCAGTTAATGAATCAGGCTTGTTATTTCCTGCCTCACATTTATGCTTTAACCACCAATTCACCTTTTTGGGAAGGGCGAAATACTGGATTTAAAGCATTTAGAGCTAAGATTTTTGCTAAATTTCCTCGGACTGGCTTGCCTGAATATTTTGATTCAGTGCAGTCTTATGACAATTATGTAGAGACCTTAGTCAAAACCAATTGCATTGATAACCCGAAGAAAATCTGGTGGGATCTTCGGATTCACCCTTTCTTTAGCACTATTGAATTTCGGATCTGCGATATGTGTCTTACTGTGGATGAGACGATTTGTATAGTCGCAATCATCCAAGCAGTAGTAGCGAAGCTTTATAAGCTCTTGATGAGTAATACCAGCTTTAATATTTATCGTATCGCATTGATCAGAGAAAATAAATTCAGAGCAGCAAGAAATGGAATAGAAGGCAAACTCATCGATTTTGGGAGAAAAGTAGAGGTGCCAACCCAAGAATTAATCCACGAACTTCTTGACTTTATTGATGATGTGGTGGATGAATTGGAAAGCCGAAAGGAAATCGATTATGTGCATCAAATCTTTAAAAACGGAACCGGAGCAGATCAGCAGCTTGCAGTATTCGAAAAAACTCAAGATTTGACCAAAGTTGTGGATATGATTACTTCCAAATTTACAGAAGGAATCTAACCAAAAATATTATTTTATTACCGGTAAATCATTTTAGGAAGTGGGAAAGCAAAAATTGAATCTTGCCATATTGGATATGAACAATGGAGAACCTAATCAGGGGATGCGTTGTATCAAAGATATTGTTGGGAGATTCGAAGGTCAAATAAAATATAAAGTCTTTGACGTTCGTCAAAAAGCAGAATTACCCGAGATTCAAGATTTCGATATTTATATTTCTTCGGGTGGGCCTGGAAGTCCTTTGGACGGAGACGGTGATTGGGATTTGAAATACTTTGATTTTATAGATCATCTATGGATATGGAATCAGAATCACAACCATAAGAAATATATCCTTTTCATTTGCCATTCCTTTCAGATGGCTTGTAGGCATTTTGGATTGGGACAATTGACGCAGCGGAAATCCACCTCATTTGGAGTAATGGCAGTGCACAAAACTGCAGATGGGCAGCGCGACCGATTGTTAGGGAATCTGGAAAATCCATTCTGGGCCGTTGATTCGAGGGATTATCAGGTCGTTCAGCCAGATCTTAAAAAATTCAAATTGCTGGGAGCAAAAATTATTGCTCTTGAGAAAATCCGTGATCACGTAGAATATGAGCGAGCGATCATGGCTATCCGTTTTTCTGATGAAATGGTAGGGACACAGTTTCACCCAGAGGCAGATCCAATTTCTTTTCTAAATCATCTAAAGAAGCCAGAAGTAAAAGATAAAGTGATTGCTACCAAGGGTAAGGTGAAATTCAGAGCAATGATTGAGCATCTGGTCGATGATGATAAGATCTTGAAAACGAATGAAACGTTGATTCCTGATTTTCTAGAAAATTCTATCCGAAGAGTAAAGGAATCTCAACAGTTGAGTGTCATATGATCCCAGAAATCAGAAGTCAGTTTAATGAAAATTTCACTCCTGAAAAATACTCAGCGTTTTTAGCTGATATTACTTCGGATTTTAATTATTTACCCACATTCCGAATAGCCGAAACTCCATTTTTCATCTCTGATGAATTGAAAAGGCAGCTGATTGAGGCGAGCAATCAAGTGGTTGATTTCATCAAGAGACCAGATTTCAAATCTCTTACCCAACGCGCAATAGAACTCAATACAGAGGTACCTAATGAGGACCTGCATACAGAATTCCTTGCGGTTGATTTTGGGATTTGTGAAGAAAATGGACGAATCATTCCCAAGCTGATCGAGGTTCAAGGTTTCCCTTCTATTTTCAATTTTCAGTTCAACCTCTTTCAAAAACTCAAGTCTCAATATCCCTTTCTTGAGGATTACACCCCGTTTTTTGAAGGATTGAATGAGTCGAGTTACCTAGATCTTTTGAGAAAAGTGATTCTCAATGGGTATTCAGAATCAGAAGTGATTTTACTTGAGATCGAGCCTGAAAAGCAAAACACAAAAATTGACTTTTACTATTGCAAAAGAGATCTGGGGATT
>JAFMBQ010000493.1 GCA_017858365.1 Algoriphagus sp.
ATTCAAGTTGCAATATTGGATTTACTTCCTTCAATTTAAACAGTTCCTCTATAGCCTTCCGTTTAGATGCATCTTCTCCAACGCTCAGGGTTGTGCACAGGTACTCAATAATACTTTCCTGGCACATGTAATGGACTATCTCTCTTGGGGTATAGAATGCACCCTTATCTTTATTGTCCTCTAGTAAGTTCTCAAAAATATGTCCAAGCATTTCAGGGTCAACTGCAACGGTATGGTCATCAGGCGAATCTTCGTAAATCGTAAAATTATATTGATTGAAAAAGTCGAATACGTTTCTCATTACATTCGAAGGAATGGTAATCTCTCTTTGTTTTACATCATCCTCATCGAATAAACCACCACTTAAAAATGGTATCTTAACTTGGCTATGTGGAGTTAGAAATTGCTGATTATCGTAGTTAAATATGTCATCGTTCCGATATTTGTTAAGGGTCTCAAAAAACAGAATGGTGAGGAATTCCTTATAAAACAAATCCTTATTTCTGAAATTATCGAACTGATTTTGAAGAAATTTGGTATCACCTTTCCCGTATTTTTCCTTAGGTGGTACACCCAACCACCCTTTCTTTTGTATAAAATAAAGGAATACAATCCTGCCCAAAAACTTCTTACTAAAGTCCCTGATAGCTTTATCATCTCCCTTGAATATATCGTTTTTGATAGTTATTTCAGAGGACAGATGAGTACAAAGAGTATCGTAGTGTTTTTTATATGAATCAAAAAACGACTTAGAAAGTTTCTCAACAGAGAATGCTTCCTTAATATCATTTAGAGATATTTGTGCTGTTTTTTTGAAGAGATGAACAAATCGCTCAACCGCAGTTCTAGTACTTTCACCTTCACCTAATATGTATGTAAACCTTTTTGGTTCAGTAGTAATCTTAATGAATTCACCTTCATCATTATATCCTGTAAGCTCAGAGACAAAGGTGAATCGCCAATTTGGCATGCCTTCCAAATGATAAACGATAAATGCAGCATCAATATCTCTCCAATATTTTCTTAGTAAATTCCTTAATCCAACTCGATTTTTTTCCAAGATGATTCCCTTTGCTAAGGTCACATCAAAAACAGCAATCTGTCGTTCGATACCATCCTCATCTAAGATTATGTTTCCTAAATTCTGAACGGATAAAGCAATAGCATTATCAACAGTTAACGATTGGGGGGTTGTGAGGAGACGTGTATTTGCGAACGACAAACCAAGAAATTCCTTCCAAGTTGATTGATTATACCTATTACTAAAAAGTTGATATATTTTATCGTGTTGCATTATTTAAAGCTTTCTGATATGACTAAAATGGGTTTCTCTATATTGTTAGTGGTTGGAGTTGAGCTATCTAATTCAGATACACTATAGACCTTTGATAATTCATCCAAAGATTTTAATACTGATGGTAAGGGTAGTCTTTTCTTTAACAATTTATTGACTTCACCTGCCAATGTTGCAAATTTTCCTATGTCAATTAATTTAATCATATTAGCAAGATTATTCTTTTGTTGCTCGTTAAGTAATATGTTTGCCCTCAAATCAGATAAAAACTTTTTAGCACCTTTGGCTACAGCACCAGATGCCTCAACCTCTAAATCGGCATGTATCATTTTCAAGCCTGTATTTTCGAAGGATTTCAAAGCGTTTTTAACCTGTTGATGGTGATTTGGTATTTTATCACAATTAAGTTCCATTTTGTCTGCTTCAAATATCCTAAAGGCTTCAACAGGTGGTATTTCATTAGGCTTACCTTCACTGTCAATCCAATAAAATTCCTGTTTATTTGATGTCTTCAGGAATACCGCCGTTCCATTTTTCAAATGATCTTTTTGAATAGCTATGGCATTTCTTCCGACACTTGATTTTAGTGGTAATTCCTTGATTTGATCAAACCAGGAAGCATTTTCCTTTTTAAATTTCCTTAAAAAGAATAGATATTTGAGTCTCTCATCCTCAGCCTCTTTATATTGTCCGCTGAATAGTTTGACTTCGTCCAATATTTCATCGGTGGAAAACACCTGATTATCTTCTCCGAAAGCGGTATGAAATGCCTGTATTTTCATAAAGGCAGTCTTGTTCAGATTGATCTGTGAATCACCTTGTGCAGAAGGGTAAAATATATAATTATGAATTGCCTCTGCTTTCGTACCTATACGATTTACACGACCAATGCGCTGCATCAACTTAGTAGAATTCCATGGGGTGTCATAATGTACAATAACATTTGAACGATGAAGATTTACACCTTCAGCTAAAACCTCCGTAGTTATAATGATGGAATAGTCGTTTATTTGCTTACTGTCTTCAATATTTGCATCAAAATTATTGACTATTACATCATAAAGATTTTTCCTATTATCAGCGGAGATAACCAATACATCTTTTCTTCCCTTGTCCTTAAGAACCTTTTCCAAATAGTTTACAGTATCTTTTGATTCCGAGAAAATGACCAATTTTCCTTCTTTGTTTTTAGTAGGGGATAAGAACTCATTTTCTAATTTTTCTAAAAAAACATCCATTTTAGGGTCAACGGTTATTTTGCTCCAACTGCTGACCAATTCATTAAGTAGTCCTAAGTCTTTTATTAATCCTTTAACAAAATCAGGTTCAAAATCAGACGAATGGAATACATTATTTTTTGGGTTGTTCTCACTTAATTTTTCTATCTCCTGTTCTATCTGTTCATCGCTCCAACCCTTTTCAATTAGTTTATTTATATCTAAATCAGGTGCAATGAATATTTTATCCTTTTCGAACATATCAATCATTCTAAGTGTAGCTAATTGAAAGTTTTCCAAAGATTTTTTAAATGCACTGAAACTGCTTTCTAACCTCTTAATCAGCATTGTTTTCATAATAAATGCTAATGACTTAGATACTGTCTCTGCATTCTCAAAAAACTTAGTCTGTATCTCATTTTTCAAACCTGAGATTGCCTGGTACCGGGCATAACTAAGTTTATCCTTATCCGTTAGGATAAAGACCGTTCTAAAAAACAACTCATTAAGTTTTTGGTCTAATACATATTCCAACTTGGAAGGTGGATTTACTTTAGGAAATAAAATACCTTGAGCAAGTAAATCAGCTTTGTATTCCTCAATATTTTCTAGGTCAGTCCTAGTTCTTCTAATGGTTATAGGCTCAATGACATTCTTCCTGATTTTTCCATAGATTTCACGAAGTTTTTCAATATCCAAATCTTCATCATATCTCTTAAGTGCTTTATACTGCTCCATTAATGGACTAAAAAATGAAGTTAAATTGGTAATGGGAAGGGTTGACCTTCTAGCGTCTTGAAACATCTGAATCTGATAAAAAATATCATCAGGTTTATTGTTCAGCGGAGTGGCAGTGACAAGAATGACCTTCTTTTGTGCCCCTTTTACGTTACCAATATTTTCTCTGGCGCTTTTACAAATCAGTTGCAGGTTTTTAAAAACTTCTGTTGTATGGTTTCTAAACTTATGTGCTTCATCAACGATAATGAGGTCATATTCTTCTTTTCTCCAAAAATCCGCGTCATTATAGAGTATTTTATGAAGGCTACCATTGGTTATGAACTTGGTATATTTGT